>PMZP01000067.1 GCA_003170325.1 Candidatus Tayloriibacteriota bacterium | reverse complement strand
CCTTATATACCATATACTTCCAGAATGAAATGGACAGATTCAAAGAAATGGCATGAGGAACAAATGAGAGATCCTTTGTATCGCAAGGAATACGAGGCTCTTGAAGTCGAGTTCGATCTTATTCGACAGGTATTGAATAGGCGCATAAAGCTCGACATGTCTCAAGCGGAATTAGCACACAAAATGAAAAGCGACCAAGCCACGCTCTCCCGCTTGGAATCTGGCAATTTCAATCCTTCGATAAAGTTCCTCAAGCGACTTGCGACTGCATTAGATTCCAAACTTAAGGTGTCTTTTGTTTAATTATATATATTTCATGTTCGCGCAACCGGTGATTATTCTTTTTTGATTAGGAGCCTGTCATACCCCGCCTTCACCAATTTCTCATACGCATCCCAAACCTCGTCTGGAATTTCCTGGGGAATTTGAAAACCTTTCTCCGGATAGACCTTTATCCTCTGCACATCGGCCACGATGGCATTTATCACGTAATCCATTGGCCGGCTTTCATTAGGATAGTTCTCAAATGAGATGTCAGGAGACGTCACCACTACTTCGACATCCGGCCACTGCTTCTTTAGAGTCGCGTATGCCCTCCTTTCCATATACGGCTTCTGAACAACGATCATCTTCTTCACATGGATTCCAAGCCGAGCGAGTAATCTCCTTGTAAAAATTATATTCTCGCCGGTATTCGTCGACTTATTTTCTAAAATGATATTCTCTTTGGGAACACTCATCTTCACGGCGACTTCTGCGAATACATTGGCTTCGCCTGCACTGAAATGCTCCATATCCTTCGTCGTCCTTCCGACTCCGCCTGAAAAAATCACCAGTGGCGCCCAACCTTCCAGATACAACTCCGCCGCCCTTTCAGCCACTCTAGTATCCGAACTTCCCAGCACGAAAATCGCATCAGCTTTTTCAAGTTTCTGATTCAAGTGGTGATAATCCCAGATGATCTTGGCCAGGCGCAGGATCTCATCTCTTGGTAATGACTCTTTGGTTTTAGGAGTACTATGCGACATACTACTCAATAGACCCCATCTCCTTAAATAATTCTTCTGAAGGCGGGCTCAATTTCAAACCGGCCATTTCTGACTTATCGAACCATTTGTATTCAGAGTGTTCATCAGATAGAACCACTTCTATATCCGCCGCATTTTTATCCGCGATATCAACTCTATATTCAACGAAATCCATATGAACCAATACTCTTTCACCTGTCGTCTTCAATGTCTTTTCCGATTCGCCTTTTCGGGAATTTCCAACCACTTCCAATTTACAACTTGAAATGTCGATCCCTGTCTCTTCGAGAACTTCCCTAATGACTGCTTGTTCAGCGGTCTCACCTTCGTCGATACCTCCGCCAGGCACAAGCCAGCAATCAGCATAGACTCCACCAACCTTCGGATTTCCTTTAGCCAAAAAGACCTTTTTGTCTTTGGAAACCAGCACCGCGCCTACGATCCTTCGATTAATTTCTCTCATATAAATTGCGCCTTAATCATTAAACATTAATCATTTCCTCACTCATACCGGAGCGCCTCTATCGGGCTCTTCTTACTGGCCTGCCCGGCCGGATAGCCGCCGAAGATGAGTCCGATCAAAGCCGAGACGCTGAAGCCGAGGATGGCGCCGCTCCAAGGAAAGACATACTGCCAATTCACGCCCAATCCGCGCGACAAGCCGATGGAGATCAGGAACGCCAGTGAAGAGCCCAGCAAGATCCCGACGATCCCTCCGATAGCTGTCAGCAAGACCGCCTCCAACAAAAACTGCGTCAAAATATCGCGGTTGGTCGCACCCAAGGCTTTGCGCAAGCCTATCTCGCGCGTGCGTTCCGTCACCGCCACCAGCATGATGTTCATGATGCCGACGCCGCCGACGAAAAGGGCGATGGAGGCCACTGCCACCAGGAAATATGTCAGCGCGCTAGTGATAGTCCCCAGCCTGTTCGCCAGATCCTGTTGGGTCTGGACTGTGAAGTCGTCCTTGGTCGGATCGGTGATGTTGTGCGATTCGCGCAGAGTCAGAGTGACATCCGCGGCCGTGACTGGAACCGCCTGATCGGAGACCGCCTGCATGATGATGCGACTGAAATATTTCTGTCCCAGAACGTAATCCTGCGCCGTGGTATAAGGCATGAGGACCATCTCGTCGAAATTGAAGAGCGAGCCTCCACCAGCCGATGGCAAAACCCCGACCACGCGGAAATTCTTGCCTTTGATCTTCATGTTCTTCCCCAGCGGATCCTCCGTATCGAAGAGATGGCTAGCGACTTTGGAACCGATGACCACCACGCTCGATCGCGAGAGCACGTCGCTCCCGTCATAGAATTGTCCTTCCGCCGGATGCAGGTCAAATATATCCGCCATGAGATTGGTCGCGCCGAAGATGGTCACTTGATATGTGTTCGACTGGTAAGCCGCCGCTCCGGCGCCCATGACTGCCGGCATTATGCTCTGGAGATCAGGCACATTTGATTTGTTCTCAAGAGCTACCAGATCCTTTTCTTTCAACGAATCGCTGAAGAGCGACGTCACATCCGAAGGTCCGGTCGGTTCCCTACCGGGAATGACGGCGATCGTATTCGATCCGAGCCCTTGCACTTCACCGAGAATGAGTGCCTGCGCGCCCGCCCCCAACGATACCACTAGCATGATAGCGGTGATGCCGATGACGATGCCTAGGATAGTCAAGGCCGAGCGCGAGCGGTTGGTCGTCAGTCCGGTCAGCGAGGTTTTGAAGAGGTGGTGGAGAGTCATGAATTATTGAAGATTGCGTGCACCAATTGTAGCATCTTTGAAAGGGCTTTGACTTTATATGAACCTTGAGTAAACTGGATGAAAAGAAAGGAAACGATATGTTCTTGTTACAAAGAAGATTGAATGGCCATAACGAAGTAGTGCAAGTCGCCGAGGGAGTCGCCCATCAGCCGGGAGTCATGAACTTCCTGGAGTTTCTCGCAAAAGTCGGGCTGAAGTCCGAAACCGGTATGCAAGAATTGGCACAGGTCCTCAAAGTGCCTATCAGGGATTTGAGAAGCCTCGTGCCGAATGGCACCATCGAAGGTCCGGCTCAAGATAATATTCGCGATTATGCCAGTGATTGTCGGATAAACGGAGCCAGCCTGAAGTTCCTCTTGAAACAGTCAGGCGATGCCGGCATCAAGAATTCGCCGCCTAATGCTTTCGAAGACTTCAAAGACAATTGCGGGTAAGATTCAGTAATCGCCACTCACCGAGGTTCGCCTCGGTTTTTTATTTGTCCGCTCAATTGCCAAAAAAATCGAACCCGCAAGACATGAAGTCTGGCGGGTTGGCGAATGTAGGAAGGAGGGTTGAAAGAGCAAGGGTGAAAAGTGGCAAAGAGCAAAGGTGTTGGGAAAAGGTGGAAGGAATAGTGAAATCGTAAAACGAAAGGTATGGCGGGCTGGAAGCTGTCATACCCACTATTCTTCTGACCTGTTGTCCAACGCCTTGTAAATGATCAATCCTTCCTACACCATCAATACGAAGACACACCCAGAAATGGTGCACCTTTCCCCTCTCACCGCCGCAGGCCATCCTAACTGATTAGGTGATAGCAAACTATTGAACCATTACGCTGCCCTTGATTTTTGCTCATGAACATGTTATAATTGTCTTAGATACTTTAACAACTTAGCAAACCACTACAATCCCTAAAGAGAAAGGTCCCGATTGAATTCGATAACTGTTCCCAGATCTTCGCCGGTCTATGCCGGTACGATCAGTCACATTCTGCAGTTTCCAAACATGCTCTGGTACTTCGGAACGCAAGTCGTTTCGCTGACCGGACTCATGTTACGCGGTTCGGTCATTTCCCTACTTTTGCTGGCCCTGCTCGGAGCAGACAAAGTCGCTCTGGTCATGGGGACGATCTGGGCCATGAACGTGCTCCCCGGAGCATTCTTGGGCGCGTTCGCCAGTCTATATATAGATAGGTCGGACAAGCGAAAGGTCCTCACCGTCACAGCTATAGTGAGCGTCCTCCAAGCCGTGGCCTTGGCTTACATAGCCTACGCCTTCGCCGAGCCTATTCTTCGCGAGCATCGGCTAGTCAGCACTCATCACCCGATCATCATCGCCATATTCGTGCTGGCTTTGATCGGCGGATTCGCCAACGCGCTCGATGGCATCTGTCGGAACGTCATCGTCAAAGATGCCCTGCCGGATATGCACGACAAGGCGGCCAATAGGAAGAATCAAACGCTCGGTGGAATCATGTTCACCGCGCTCTACACCTTGGCCATGCCGGTCGGGGACGGGATCTCTGGGTATATGGTCCATTGGTTCGGTTATGCCGCGACATTCGTCATAGTGGGCATGTCGTTCATGGTGCTCATCTTCGGATTGAGCAGGATGAACTTCTCTCACCGATCAGGAGAGAAACTTCCCTGGAAGGGCGTCTGGCACTCCCTCAATGAGAATGCGCGATATGCTGCTAGAATGCCGGTTGTTAGAACCTGCATCCTCGTCGCGGCCGCCATCACTGTCCTAGGCTTCTCATACCGAGTCACCCTGACGATCATAGCCAAGACGATGTTCTCGAGCGGCCCTCACCATGGCGGACCGCAGGACTACAGCTTCCTGGCAGCCTCTGCCGGCATCGGATCGTTCGTCGGAGCGGTGATCACCATGATCTACTCCGCGCGAAAGCCTGTGCAGTTCGTAGTCTGCGGATGCCTGATGTGTGGCTTGAGCCAAGTGCTGTTGGTCTTCACCCGGGACATCCACGTCGGCGCGATCCTGTTGTTCTTCACCGGCTGCGGATTCATGCCGGCCTTCATGCCATTTCGAGGGGTCATGATGCATGTAGTAGAGGACAAACGCATCGGCATCGTCTTCGGCTTCATGTTCATGTTCTTCTACGGTAGCATGATGGCAAGCTCGTTCATCGCCGGCTACATCACCAAGCACTTCGGATGCCCAGCGGTCCTCGGCCTCTGCGGCACTGGCCTCATGGCTGTTGCCCTGCTAGTGCCCCTCTTGCCGAGCATGAAAGAGCTCAAGCAATAGGCCTTCGGACGTTCGCACTTTTCACCGGCCGGAGAATCAAACCTCCGGCCTTTTTGTCGACGGGAATAAGCCGTGCATGCCGCGATGTGGGCCCATTCCCATTGACTAACCCGCCTCCAAGGAGTACTTTAAATCATGGAATTACTTTGTCAGCACAATGGATGCAAAATCAAATAGGAAAGACTGTATGAATAAACGTAAAGAAGAGATGATAGTGGAACTCCAATCTACTGGCTCGATCCCGTTGCATATAATGCGGCGACTCCTGCGAGCCATGCGATTCATGTTTGATAGGGCCTGGGGATTCCTCAGAAAGAAGAAAGCCATCATCATCGAGGACTCTGGATTTCAAGCCTCGATCAAAGCGAATCTTGCGCACAAACGTACGCGCCGTGATATGAAGTTCGCGGTCGTCGTGACCACCTGCCATCCGTGGCAAAATATCCGGATGCGCGCGGCCAAGTTCCGCACAATCAAGGCTGTCTTCGCTGTCAGGCCGCCCTCCGCATTCATGGCCTACAATTAACCCGTTCTTTCCAAGATCATCCGTATGTTTGAATAACGCCGAACTCACCGTTTGGCGCCTTTTTTTATGCTAGTATGCCCCTATGAAAAAGACCGCTCAAAACGCCCAAGAAGAGTCCTGGGATGTCGTCGTCATAGGCGGCGGGCCGTCTGGAATGATGGCAGCCGGACGAGCCGCTGAAAAAGCCCGACAGAAAAACCGAACCATAAAGGTACTCCTCCTGGAAAAGAATCCAGCTGTAGGCAAGAAGCTCCTCATCACCGGCGGCGGCCGCTGTAACCTCACCAACGATGAACCGGACAATCGCGTCCTTCTCGACAAATTCAAGGACAGCGGCAAATTCCTTTTCTCCGCTTTCGCAAAATTCAGCGTCAAGGAAACATTGGAATTCTTCCATTCGCGCGGCCTAGAGACCAAGGTCGAGAATGACCAGCGAGTCTTCCCCGTCTCCGACACCGCCCGCTCCGTCCGTGACGTCCTCGCCAAATACTTAGAAGAAGGTCACGTCACCGTGAAGTCCGGCGCAGAGGTCAGTGGTTTCATTCAGACCAGGCCCGGGCACATCGACGCAGTCAAACTCAAAAACGGCGCGATCAACGCCACAATCAGCAACGTGGCCGACACCACCAAGAACGCCCCGAATGGCACAGTGATCAAAGCCTGCTCCTTCATTCTAGCCACTGGCGGCCTTTCATATCCTGAAACCGGCTCTACCGGCCAAGGCTTCGATTGGTTAGCCAAGATCGGTCACACTATCGTCAAGCTTACTGCCGCTCTAGTGCCCATCAAGGTCAGCGATTCTTGGGTCAAAGCCCTATCCGGTGTCTCGCTGAAAGACGCCAAGCTGACTCTTTTCCAAGATGGTAAAAAAGTCCTAGGCGTAGGCGGCTCCGGTAAGCAAGCGGTGAAGCATGGCAAGATCCTCTTCACGCACTTCGGCCTCTCCGGTCCGGCCATCCTCAACATGAGTTCCGAGATCGGCGAGCTCCTCCGCTATGGTGAAGTCGTCCTCTCTCTCGACCTTCTTCCCCAGCACGATTATTCGACCTTGAATGTAGCCTTGCAGGATCTTTTCAAGAAAGAAGACAAGAAGAAATTCAAGAATGCTATCACCGGCATCATTCCTGCCGCGTTCGTGCCGGTCATTATGGAAAGGTCCAATATCGATCCCGACACTTTCTGCAATAGCGTCACTCGCGATGAGCGCCTAGCATTGGTCAAGCTCTTGAAGGATCTCCACATCCACCCGACCGGTCTTCTCGGCGCCGACAAAGCCATCATCACTTCCGGCGGTGTCGCCCTCGAGGAAGTCGACTTCCGCACCATGCAATCGCGGCGCATCGCGAATCTCTACCTCGTCGGCGATATCCTCAACGTCGACCGCCCCTCCGGCGGCTTCAGCCTCCAACTCTGCTGGACCACCGGTTGGGTGGCTGGAGATTCGGCGAGTAGTGAATTATCAGACGCCGCAGTACTCTCCAGACTTCCCACATTTTGATTTCGCGCCGATTCGGACCCAATAGGCTGGCTTTCGGAACTACTGAAATACAACATTGAAGTCCAGCTTGCAATTGGACAAATATCTGCTATTATTTAGGCATCACCACGAAGAAGCGCCTTTAAGGCTTGTCCTTAAAGGGCCTTTTTCTTTATGTGAAGATACTCGATCTTGTTTTTCGCCTCCT
>PMZP01000062.1 GCA_003170325.1 Candidatus Tayloriibacteriota bacterium | reverse complement strand
ATAGCTATATTTAAAGCCACAAATTTAGATATTGGCATCGAAGTTTCAATACCGATCAAGTCATCAGTCGAAGGGGTGGTCGCTGTGCCTGGGCACATAATCTCTTCTTTTGTCTCACAAGTGTACGACCAAAACCAGATCGTAAAAATAGAAACCGCTTCCGGTAATCTTACGATCTCCGCCGGTAAATCAAAGGGTGTGATAAAAACCATTCCATCGGAAGATTTCCCGTCTATCCCACAGGTAAGTGGTGGACAGGAGGCAGACCTTACGACAGATATGTTTGTTAAAGGCTTGAAATCGGTCTGGTACAGCTCTTCTGTCTCTAATGTGAAGCCGGAGCTGTCCAGCGTGTACATCTATCGTGACGGCGATTTTCTAGTCTTTGCGGCCACAGACTCTTTTCGTTTGGCCGAAAAGAAAATAAAAGTCCCCTTAGTCTCGAAAATGGGAGACATACTTATTCCTTTTAAAAATATCCCGGATGTCATCAAAGTCTTGGAGATGATGGGCGAAACAGTGACGGTGGCCATGAATAAAAATCTTATTTCCTTTAAAGCTAGGGATATTTACGTGGTTTCCCGCGTCATTGACGGGGTTTTTCCGGATTATCGACAGATTATCCCCAAAGGGTATGCCACAGAAGCGGTGGTTTTGAAGCAAGATCTATTGAACGCTCTCAAAATTTCCAATATCTTCTCTGACAAGTTCAACCAGATCCACCTGACCATCGATCCAAAAGGAAAGATTTTCCAGATCCAAACAAAGAACAGCGACGTTGGGGAGAATGTCACCAACGTCGACGCGGCATTGACTGGGGATAAAGTGGAGATCAACTTCAATTATCGTTATATCTCCGACTGCTTCCAATCGATCGACGCTGACAGTGTTTCCTTGCAGTTTGGCGGTATGAATCGGCCGATGGTCATACGTCCGGTGTCTGGCGACCAGACGTTCATGTATTTGGCTATGCCAATGAATAGATAAATATTCGGCAAAACATATATTTTAATTTAATGTTCGGCATCAGCGAGTTTTTCAAGAAGATCCAGGGATCTTATACCAAGGAGATCCTCATCAGGAATGCCATTAAAGAGGCAATCTTACATCAGACGGGAGCCGATATTCCAATAACCGCGGTTATCTTCAAGTCAGATACTGTGATGTTGACCGGCGTCAGTCAATCGCTCAAATCGGCCATTTACATAAAGAAACAGGCGATTCTCAAGGAGATCGCGGATAAACAGGATGTGAGGGTTGTGAACGATATCAGATAGAGGTTATATAAACGCCTGCTTGGCGAAGGACTTTCGGCGACTGCGAAGCACGAAGACGAAACGTCCGGAGCCAAAAGGGCGTTCCAATACATCACGGTGTCACCACATTGAATTGAACCGAAGCTTGGCCCTGATTGTAGGCTTGATCATATACAGTGACCGACAGGTTGTTCGTGCTTGAGGATGAAAGACTGCTGATGTCGGCCGGAACGAAGGAGAAGTTGAGTGGGTTTGCAGTGGCCGTCAGTACGTATTTACCATTTAGGTATACTTCGGTTTTCTGGATGGGGGATGAGCCTTGGTAAGTCAGTTGGATATTGAGTAGGCGCTCCGGATCGACGGCTGAACCAGCCGCAAGCGAAACGATCGAGACCTTCAGGGAATTATTAGACGTATGGACATCGTCGGTTGCCGTTACGGGGACCGAAGTATTGGTCGTCTCTCTAAAGTCCGGATGGGAGGCTTCGTATGTCTGGAACCACTTGCGCACGCCATATTCCCAGTACTGATATTGCGGGTCAGCTGATGGAGTTGTCGGGATAGGTCCGCGTGGGTCGTCTTTGTTGACCCATTGCAGGATGGTATGGACGCTATTGAAGGTCACTTCCTTTTTTGTCTCTTCTGGAGTGTATTGTGTCGCCAATTTTCCCGAGATCGAGTCTATGAAATAAGACTGTCCGCCCTGCCAAACGCCCCGCAAGACCGGCTTGCTATCCGTCAAAGACGGTGGGGGAGGATTGAAGTTATCCGGAGGATAATTCTTGGCGACTTGCGACATGAAGGCGCCCCAGAGCGGCGAAATGATGAGCCCGGCCACGTTCTGTCTCATCGGAACATTGTTGTTATTGCCGGCCCAGGCTCCGACCACCAAGTCAGGCGTATATCCAAGCGTCCAAACGTCACGGTAGTCGTTGGTGGTGCCGGTCTTGATGGCTACCGGACGGCCGACACTATCGCCGATAGGTTTCAAACTGGCCATACGAACAGATGTGTCCGAGAGGATGCTGGAGATCTGTCTGGCGATCTCCGGTTGCAACACTTGGGCCGGCGTGGTCGTTGCAGATGCTTTTTCCAGAACGTTACCCTTGTTGTCGTCGACTTCCAGGATGGAACGATAAGGATTACGTATGCCGTCGTTGGCAAAGACGCCGTAGGCGCTGGTCATATCGAGCAAGGTGACTTCGCCACCGCCCAAGACCAGAGTCAGGCCGTACCTATTCGGGTCGGTCAGTGTGGTGATGCCCAGGTCTTGCGCTGTTTGGATCGAGGCGGGAATGCCGGCCAGGTACAAAGCTTTGACGGCCGGGATATTGCGCGATTGCGCCAGAGCCTGGCGGATGGAGAGCGGCCCCTCGAAGACATTGTCGTACTCGACCGGCATGTAGCACGATTTGCTTAGATCAAGGGAGCTGGTGCTGACGATATTCGGGTCTTTCGGCTTGCCGTCGACGGTGCAATATTGCGAGAATTCAGTCTGGGCGTCGAAGAGGATCGTTTCCGGGGTGTAGCCTTTTTTGAAGAGGGTCGAGTAAACGAATGGCTTGAAGGTCGAGCCGGGCTGTCGCTTGGCCAAAGTCACATTGAAATTTCCATCGATAGAAGCGTCGAAATAGTTTTTGGAGCCGACCATGGTCAGGATGTCCCCGGTCTTGGGGTCGATAGCTACCATGGCAGTGTTGCTGGCATTGAAGTTTTGGGCCAGAGTGGGTCCGAATTTTTTGATCACTTCCTCGGCTTTCTGCTGCATGCCGTAGTCTAGGGTGGTGATGACTTTGAGGCCGCCATTATCGACCGAGTCTTCGCCGTATTTTTGTAACAGATAATCTCTGACATACATGACAAAATGAGGCGCGCGGATACCGCCGGCGCTCTTCGAGAGGAAGTGGACTTTTTCCGCCAGAGCGGCCCGATAATCGGTGTCTGATATGTAACCGAGCGTCTTCATTCGCGAGAGCACCAAGTGCTGTCTAGACGTCAAGGCATCCATATGCGTTCCATATGGTGAATAGTAACTTGGTGCCTGGGGAAGGGCGGCTATATAGGCAGACTCTGCCAAATCCAGGCCTTTAGCTGATTTACCGAAGAACTGTTGACTAGCTTCCTCAACGCCATAAATGGTGCCACCGTAAGGTGTTTCGTTTAGATACATCTCCAGGATCTGGTCCTTGCTCATGAAGCGGGCCAGTTTGATGGCCAACACCCACTCCTTGATCTTTCTGGTCACGGTTTTATCTTGGGTCAACAGGGAATTTTTCACCACCTGTTGCGTGATCGTGGAAGCACCTTGACTGTAGCCGCCGGCAGTCAGGTCAGCCAGGATAGCGCGCAGGATAGAGGTCGGTTCGATGCCTATGTTGGAGTAGAAATTCGAGTCTTCGATGGAGACAGAAGCCTTTTGGATGAATGGGGATATCTCGGAAAGCGGCACGACTGTCAGTTTGGCGTTGGTGCCGGTGTCATATAAGAGTATAGAACCGGTGCGGTCATATATCTTCGTAGATTCGACGACCTTTCTGTTCTGGAAGGAGTTCAAGTCAGGCATCTGCAAGGTGGCCACCCATAAGGCGGTTAGGCCGATAGTGATGAGCACTGCAGAGAGACCAAGCAAGATCAGTGTTCTTATATGTCTGAGCTTCGATTTTCGACGGTGCGGCATAGGGATAGTATAACAGAATGTTACGCTTCCCACTTGTCGTTGAAGGGATCTACTTCATCCTCCATCCCCGTCTCATCGATGCCGATCTCACTACTCTCTTCTTCAGTCGCTAGAGGGTCTTCCTCGGTCTTTTCTTCGAGGATGACGACAGCCTCCGGTTCATCGAACTCTATAGGTATCTTTGTTACCTTTGTTTTTACTGGCATACTCCTTGAGTTTTATGCTAATAAAGGGCGAACTCCTGTGCGCGATTCGCGACAACACATTTGTAACAAACTATATATATTTTGCAAATAGCCGGAACTGTGGATATCGCAAATCAGGCCGTTATCTTTCGGCTTGGCGGCCTTTCAATCGTGCAGAACAAGTCAGAGCCACGGCAATAGCGTCGTATTCGTCGTCGATGATCTTTTTCTTCGGCAGTTTTACCAGAAGGCCGACCATCTTGATGATCCTGGCCTTGTCGCTGGTGCCGTCGCCAGTCACGGATGTTTTGACTTGCATGGGGCTGTATTCGTGGACGGGGATATCCCGTTTGACGGCCTCATATATGATGATGCCGCGGACTTCGGATACGCGCATGGCGGTCTTCTGATTCTTAGTGATGAAGAGGTTCTCGATGGCCAAAACGTCTGGTGAATACTGGTCGAAAATTTCGGCCACAACCTTTCCGATCTTCCTGAAACGCGCATAGATGTCCTCTTTGGCGGAGGTCTGTAGACAGCTTGAATACAGCACGACTTCTTTAGAGCCATTGGCGCCGGCGGGTTTTTCGATGACCGCCATACCGAGACGGTCGTAGCCTGGATCTATGCCGAGGATTATTATCGATTGACGATTCATGATTCACGGATCAAAACTGTCGCTATTCCGCATTCGTAAACACGTTCTGCACTTCCTCGTTGGCTTCTAGCTCTTCTACCAATTTCGAAAGCAATTCGATATCGGCGTCCTCCAATGGCATAGTCGTGGTCGGATTCCAACCTTCGTGAGTCTTTTGGAATGCCCATGAAGCGCTTCCTGGTGAAGCTAGTTCGTAGCCATTCTTGGAAAGGATATGCTTGATCTCCTGGGCGGCTTTATTGCGGTTGTCAGTCAACGCTTCGACAAGGATGGCCACGCCGCCCGGTCCGTATGATTCGTAGATGATAGCTTCCATGGAAGCCGAATTGTCAGTCATAGCTTTCTTAACAGCTCTGTCGATGGTGTCGTTGGGCATATTTTCCTTGCGAGCCTTGTCTATGGCCGCCGAAAGCCCGGGCGATGACAGATTTCCGCCAGCCTTCTTTGCTTCCACGGTTATGACGCGTACCAGTTTGCCGAAATGTGCGCTTTTCTGGGCGTCATTCTTGGCCTTGAGGTGCTTTATCTTGGAGAATTTATTGTGTCCGGACATGATTATTGTTTTTTATTATGCATAAATTATAGCAGTTTTGCCGCACCTTTGACGCCGAGATGAGCGTAAGCTTTGAGAGTGGCAATCCTTCCTCGCGGTGTGCGTTCCAAGAGGCCCAGTTGAATCAAATATGGTTCGTACACCTCCTCGATCGTTGCTTGTTCCTCGGAAAGGGCAGCCGCGATCGTATTCAGGCCCACGGGGCCGCCACCAAACTTTGTGACGATGGTTTTTAATATGTCACGATCGGCCCCGGTCAGGCCGATAATATCGACGCCGAGCATAGCCAAAGCCTTCTCGACAACTTCACGCGTGAGCTGGCTCTTATTGATCTGCGCATAGTCGCGGCATCGTTTCAAGTGGTAATTGGCTGTACGTGGCGTGAAGCGGGAACGGACGGCGATCTCATTCACGGCTTCAGGATGGATTGTGATGCCCAAAATCTTGGCTGATCGTTTGACGATGTCGGCGATTTCGGCATTCGAGTAAAATTCGAGCTTGAAGACGCCGCCGGAGAAGCGGGAGCGCAAAGGCGCGGAAATCATCGCTATCCTTGTAGTCGCAGCGATCAACGTGAATGGTGGAAGGTCTAGTTGGATGGTCCTAGCCGAAGGACCTTTCCCGATGATTATATCGAGCTTGCCAGTCTCCATGGCAGGGTAGAGCACTTCTTCGATGGCCTTGTTCAGCCTGTGAATTTCGTCGATAAAAAGGATATCGCCAGACGACAAATTGGTCAGCACTGAAGCCAGGTCGCCAACCTTCAAGATCGCTGGTCCGGAAGTGACCTTCATCTGCGCGCCAGTCTCTTTGGCGATCAAATACGCCAAAGTCGTCTTGCCGAGGCCGGGCGGTCCATAGAAAAGGATATGCTCTGGCGGATGTTTGCGCTCCTTGGCGGCTGTTAGAAGGATGTGCAGGTTATCCTTGATATTCTTCTGGCCGATATATTCATCCCAGCGCGAAGGACGGAGGGTTTGGTCGAGAAAGCCAGTCTCCTTCTCGTCGTTTTGTGGTTTTGCCGATGTTCTTGACATTTTAAATGAATTATGCTAGGATTTCACCGTAGGACAAATTTGGATACGTAATGTTGTTTATTTGGAGTTTCTTGAATATTTCAAGCTCGTGAATCTCTAAGCAACGGCCTTCCCAGGTTTGGGTATAGTTCTAAGGACTTTCTGGTTGTAACGCTTGCGTTGCACACTGGAATCATCCTCGGGACTCTACCTCGCTCTCCGCATCACGCGAGGAGATGTTGCTTAGAGATTCACGCGCTCGAACTCCTCTGTTGGCATACTACTCTCATAGTAAATAAAAAAGCAATCCATAGGGGCTGTGGATAGCGAGGCTCGGTGAATAATGTCTCCTCGCTCCCATGCAATGGAGTGCACTGATTGAGCGCCGAACAGCGACTGATTGTTGCATGAGAGCTCGTAGGCATTATTCACCGAGGCCAGGTCATTACAATGCAGTGAGTTCTAATCAGTCAGAGCGATGACGCGCTCCAATTCGGCAAGCGAGGTGACGCCCTGCAATATTTTCAATATCCCATCCTGCTTCATGGTCAAGAGACCCTGCCCTTTGGCGGCGGCCCAGATCTCCCGCTCGCTAGGATTCCGCTCCACAGCATCCTCGATCTTTTCATTGGTCATTACGGCCTCATATATGCCTATACGGCCTTTGTAGCCAGTCATATTACACTTCTCGCAACCGGCAGGTCCCCACATCTTGGAGCGATCTTTTGGCACTAGAGCCTTGTCCTCGATGTCGTTCACGACTGTCTCGATTGCTTGCTGGGAGTCGCCTTCGAGGATTATTTCTTTCTTACAGAACTTGCAGAGACGGCGGGCTAGGCGTTGAGCCATGGCGACCCGCAAAGCCGAAGTGATGACTTTGGAATTGACGCCGAGGTCGATGAGGCGGGGGAAGGTGCCGGCGGCGTCGTTGGTGTGCAATGTCGAGAAGACCAAATGTCCAGTCAAAGCGGAGTTGATGGCGATATCGGCTGTTTCGTTATCACGGATCTCACCGACCATGATGATATCTGGGTCCTGACGCACGGCGGCGCGCAAACCTTCAAGGAAAGTGTATCCTTTGTCGTTGACCTGCGTCTGGACGATTCCCGGTAGGTGGTATTCTATAGGATCCTCGATGGTGATGATCTTCACTTCCGGAGTGTGGATCTTCTTCAAGAAAGCATACAAAGTCGTGGTTTTTCCCGATCCGGTCGGTCCGGTGGTGAGTATCATGCCGTCCGGACGGTCCATTTCCTTGAGAAGGATAGCCAGCAATTTCGGATTGATGCCGAGCTCTTCCAGGGGAACGCTGATGGTCTTCGGGTTCAATATGCGCATAACCACCGATTCATTGTAAGCACCTGGCAATATGGAGACACGCACCTCGATCTCGCCGATAGCCAGTTTGATGCTGAAACGCCCGTCTTGAGAGTCTTTCTTGATATTCAGCTTCATCCCGGAAATGAGCTTGATGCGCGAGAGGAGCAATCCGTAAGTTTCGGCGTCGAAGGTTATCAATTCCTGGAGCACTCCGTCCAAACGATAGCGCAAGCGGATGAAAGTCTCTTCCGGCTCAAGGTGGATATCGGAGGCGTCAACGGCCAAAGCGCCTGCTACCATGGTCTCCAGGATTCTCGAAACGCGGTAACTCTTCTTGGCCGCCATGGTCGCTTTCAATATGTCGATGACCGCTGGCATATTCTTGGCCTTGTCTATGATCGCGGTTATTTCTTCACTTGAGACTTCCAATGAGCCAGCCTTGCTTTCATAAGCGAACGAGAGGTCTTTGTAAGTCTTCCAAGCCTTTTCTAATCCTTGCGTCGAGGTAATGTAAAGTTCCGGGGCATAGCCTTTCGTCTTTAAAGTCTCCAAGACAGCCACGACTTTTTCATCCTGCGGATTCCTGGCGGCCACTTTGACTTTCTTGTCGATCAGGGCATAAGCGGCCGCTTGAGCGGCGCGGGCCGTGGTCTCATCGATCAGCCGCAAAGCATCGGCATTCGTGGTGACGCCTTGGAGATTGACGTAATCCACGCCATATTTGCCGGAAAGCAATTGCACCAGATCCTCCTCCTCTTTATGTAGGAGATCTCCCAGGCGGCGCTTTTGTTTATCTTCATCAAAGACTAAGGTCATGTATGTATTATATCGCATACCAGCAGGTATGTCGTCCTCGGAAACGGCATGTTCGCTGCAGCGAGCATGCCTCGGTCCTCAGAAATTTTCTGCTGAAAATTCCTTGCGGATGTTCCTCGAACGACATACCAGTTGGTATGCTAATATCAAGATATGAAGACCCACATATCGCATTCGCTTGAAGAAACAGAGAAGATCGCCGCGGAGTGGCTAAAAGTCACGGCTGAAAAAGCCGGCAATGATTTGGCCGCGGCAGAAGCCTCCGAAATGACTGAAGCCACCGTCGTCGGCCTTTCCGGACATCTGGGGGCAGGGAAGACAGCTTTCGTGAAGGCCATCGCCAAGATACTAGGTGTTGTTGAAACCGTAACAAGCCCGACGTTCGTGATCATGAAGGCTTATTCCCGTGAGGTGAAACCTAACGAGGATGAGCCGTTTTTTGCTGGAACGCCTTGGGCACGGCTTATCCACATCGACGCTTATCGTCTCGAAAGACCCCAAGAATTGGAAGTTCTTGATTTTGAGCGATTAGTCGCCGACCCTCGCAACCTGATCATGATCGAATGGCCGGAGAATGTTGGTTTGGGGAAAGTGATTGGAGGGTACAAACAGATTGATTTTGAAATTAGAGATGGTGAGTACCAAGTTGCATTCTATAACTAGGGATGCTAATATATGTACTGGAGGTTGCTTTAAAGGCTATCTCCAGTAACAAAATGAATAAAAAACCCCAAAAAGGTGAATATTTGGAGGTTTTGTTAAGATCCCCCAAAACAATCTTCTCTACAAAAGACGCAGCTTTGTTGTGGGGGGAGGGGGATAGATTAAAAGTTAGCGATAGATTAAACAAGTATGTATTATCTGGAAAACTAGCCAGGGTACATCGCGGAATATATGCAAAAGACAATAATTACGATACGTTTGAATTGGCCACTCGTATTTATACCCCATCATATGTCAGTTTTGAGACCATCTTGACTCGTGAGGGTATTAATTTCCAGTACTACGGAAACTTTTTTGTCGCGACATATGTTAATAGGGAGGTTGTCATTGATGGGCAAAGGATCACCTTTGTTAGAATGAAAGATTATGTCTTGAGCAATACCACAGGGATCGAACATGGGAGAGGTTATGCTAGAGCGAGTCCAGAGCGGGCCTTTTTGGACAGGGTTTATAAAAGTACAGATTACCACTTTGATAATTTGTCAGCCTTAAATTGGGATAAAGTATTTGAAATTACACCGATCTATCACAATAAGAGACTGGAAAAAAGAG
>PMZP01000037.1 GCA_003170325.1 Candidatus Tayloriibacteriota bacterium | reverse complement strand
TCCACATACGCATCATATAAACATGCATCAAGATAACTTTTGTCATCCGATTTCCGAATCAACATCGCTGGACGGCCTATAATGACACTCCACGAATTATCAACGTATATTCCAGATAATACGATGTATGATTATGAATGTTTAGTAATGTTTCTATATTGTTATCGCCTCTCACTATCAAGAGTCTCAATGTAAAATTTTTCTTAGAAATCGACAGATGTTTGGATCAAAAATAGACATACTGTATATCCATCGCCAAAGCATGAAAAAAGGCGAACCTAGTTCGCCAATTCTAATTCGTCCATGTCAATAGGCACTTTCCTACTCCGTCTTCCCCTTTTTCTCGAACTCATGCAGAGCCTCGATGATCGGATCCAGCTTGCCGGACATGATGACCGGCAGATTGTGCCAATTTTCCTTTATGCGGTGATCGGTTATGCGATCTTGCGGGAAATTATACGTACGGATCTTCTCCGACCTGTCTCCTGTGCCTATCTGACCCTTGCGCTCGGCGGCGAACTTCTTCATGTCTTCCTCGGCTTTGATAGTTTCAAGTTTTGCGGCCAGAATAGCAAAGGCTCTTTCTTTGTTGGCATTCTGGCTACGCTCGGCACTGGAGCGGATCATGATATTGGAAGGCTTGTGGAATAGACGTACCGCCGTCTCGACTTTGTTGACATTCTGTCCGCCCTTGCCGCCGGAGCGAGTGAACTCGACTGTTATATCGGCCGGATTGATCTCGATCTTGGATTTCTTGCGGATAGGCATGATAGCGACTGAAGCTGTCGAGGTATGTATGCGTCCGGACTTCTCGGTTTCCGGAACTCTCTGAACGCGATGCACTCCTGTCTCCCATCGCAGGTCTTCATAGACGCCTTTGCCCTTGATCTCCATGGAAACCTCCTTGTACCCTCCGATGTCATTCTTGGACTCGTCTATGATGCGCGTGCCCCAACTCTTACTGACGCAATAAGCTTTGTACATTTCCAAAAGCTCCGCCGCAAAAAGAGCCGCTTCATCTCCGCCGGCGCCTGCACGAACTTCCAAAATTATCTCGTTGAATTCCTCCACCTGCCCTTCCGCCTCCGAAGCGAGAATGGCATCCATCTGCTCTTCCAGACTTTTCTTCTGCTCGATGATCGAAGCTAAGTCGTTTTCGGCCAGCTCTTTTAGCGCAGGGTCTTTTTCGATCATGGCTCTTGTTTCCGCTTCATCCCTGCCAAGCTTCTCGTACTGGCCGGCCAGGAATGCGGTCTTCGGATTTGATTTGTAGGTCTCTAGGTTCATGTTCATGAAATTGGGTATTAAGTATGAAGTATTAGGTATTAAGTATAACGCAATTCGCGCCCGCTTGACGGAGCAGTTTTCCCGACTTACGCGAAGCGTAACGAAGGGAAAATCCTGCGGCGTCAAAAGGGCGCGATTTCTAAGTTACTTCTTTGCCTTTGCCTTAGCCTGACGCGTCTTGAACTTCTCTACCCTGCCAGCCGTATCTATGGTCTTTTCCTCGTTCGTATAGAAAGGGTGCGAGGCACTGGAGATCTCGACATGGTAGGACGGATAATCCTTGCCATCAGTCCATTTTTCAATAGTTTTCGTCTCGATAGTCGAAGGTATGAGGAATTTGACGCCGCTGGAGTTATCAGCGAAGATGACCGGTCTATAATTTTGCGGATGTATCTCTTTTTTCATGTGGGGATAATGTAGCATGAATAATGTACCCGTGCAAATGCTATATTCGCTTCGCTCATATATCGTCTTCGCTCGGATTTCGTGTAAGCAAGCTTCCACAAATCCTCGCTTGACGCTATAATGGGAGCCATGAATCACGGCACCGCCCGAACTTTGCCACGCGCGCACGTCATCTATACCATCGCCGTCATCGGCTTCATTTATGTACTCCACGGAGTCATACCGATGTATTCCAACTCCAGCTTCCTGGGGCTCTTCGCCAACGAGCAGACTATCGGCTTCATATATATGGCGGGAGCGGCAGTGGCCATTCTGGGATTCCTCCTGGCACCGGACATCATCCGGCGCCTAGGCAACTATCACACGACTATCGCCCTGGTCTGCATCCAGATCGTCTTGTTCTGGGGACTCATCGCTTTCACCGATCCTATGGTCCTGGCCATCCTCTTCATCCTGCAATCCGGCGTCGTCTCCCTGATCGGCCTTTGTCTCGATATCTTCCTAGAGGTTTACACCGACGGAGCGAATGTCGGATCCATTCGCGGTCTGTATACGGCGACGTTGAATGCCTCTTGGGTAGTCGCTCCGCTCATCGGTAGTATGCTCATCAGCGGAAGCGTCAACGCGCACAATCCATACATGAATACTTACGTGGCGGCGCTGGCCATGCTCTTTCCCCTTCTATACCTCATATACAAGAATTTCCCCCGCTTCAAGGACCCGAACTACATACACCTCTCGCCGTGGCAGTTGACCAAACACATATCTTCGAACAAGAACTGGGTCAAGCTCTTCTTCGCCAACGTCATCCTGCAGACATTCTACTCTTGGATGGTCATATACAGCCCGATCTACTTGAATAAAGTCATCGGTTTCAGCTGGGAAGAGATCGGTATCATCTTGGTCATCATGCTCATCCCCTTTCCGCTCATCCAATATCCGTTGGGCCGTCTGGCCGACCGGAAATACGGCGAAAAGGAGATGATGGCCATCGGCTTCGCCATCATGGGCGTCTCCACGATAACTCTCTCTTTCTTCAACATCAACAACCTGATCGTCTGGGCGATCATCTTTTTCATCACCCGTATCGGCGCGGCCACGGCCGAGATCATGATGGAGACTTACTTCTTCAAGACCGTCTCGCCCCGCGATTCGGCCGTGCTCGGATCCTTCCGCATAACCCGTCCGCTCTCCTATTTCCTAGCGCCCGTCATCATGATGCTGGGGCTCCTCATCGTACCCGAGCAATATATGTTCGTGGTCATCGGTCTCATGTCGCTCATCGCCCTCATTCCGGCGCTCTCGATAAAGGATACGAATTAGGCGGCACTAGCGGATAATATTTCGAATTGATTTGAATAGACTGGCCCATTGATCATAACCACTCCATGGAAATGCCGATCCGGACCGGTCGCTCTGGGCGAAATTTGGCGCGATGATATTCCCGAGAGACGTAATGAAATCCGGTCTTCACCTTCAGGTTTATAGGGTTCGGTAGCGAATGTCCCCACCAATATAGAACATTCATCTGGATCCCAAGTCGAATGAGGGAACAATCCACGCTTCACTTCTTCGATATTCTTAGACTCCACAGTGATGATCGGCCTCTCGCCGTTTCCGAATCTCTCTTCTATAAATATGCGAGCCGATCGTATCGGTATGTCTATCTCCGCTTCATCTTCGCTGGCTGGTAATTCGCGATCAGCGTTGTCCGGTCTTTCATCTTGTAGCCGATCAGTTCCTGTATAAAGAGATCCTTCTATCTGGTCTAATACTGCTTCAGTATCATCCTCAAACAGTTCCAATAGTTCCGGTTTATCGGTAATAAGTCTGCGAAAATCTTCAGAATAGAGGCCACTCCATTCTATGGCAGATTCATTATCATCAGGCTGATGTCCGCGAGCTTTGGCATACTGTTCCATCAACCTCATTTGTATGGCGTTATGCAGGAAAAGAGCTTCAAACTTCCGTCTTTGCGGATTTTCCTGAACTTGGATCGACTCCGATCTTTCTATGCTCATGATGGTGATTTAGTATCTGATAATCAATCATTGGTTACTCGATAGGTTCGTTGAATCTTCTTGATTGAACTTGAAAATTTATGGTGTCGCCGCCGGCTCTCTTAGCTCCGGATCCGTCTTTGACAGCTCCAAGCTTTCGACATCCGCGACTTTTTCGTCGACCACCACCTGCACCCCGACCCTCCGCTTGAGGAAATTCCTGATATCGCCGGCGACCGTAACGTCGAGCGGCTCAAGGATGATGTCCGTTTCATTCTGCTCCTCTTTTTCTTCATGGCCCGCGCTGTCGATGATCAAACGAGATAAGCCGAGGATGACATAGAACAGACTGCGATTGATATTTATGTCCTGCATCTGACGGTATGGGATAGACACTTCTTCTTTGTTCAAAACGCCGCGGCGCAGGATCAGATTGAATTCTTCCAAAGTGTAAGTGTAGAAATGGTATTGCAGATAGGCGACGACGGCTCCAATAACCATGAGGATCAAAGAAAGGACGAAAAGGCCATTGATTCCCACTGAAAGATAATAGGCCACCATATTCGGATCGGAAAGCGTGGTCGCTCCGGCTATGGTGAAAGTCTGGACAGCATTGACAACCAGGACATTTTGGAACAAATACGCGACAAAAGCAACGATGTAGAAGACGACACCGATCGCTACGTATCGAAGTAGCAAGAGCAACAATGCCTTGATGCCTAAATGATGCGGTTGATTGAGGGTGATCATGAATTAGTTATAACGCTTTAACTGTTTAATCTTCATACAAAGATCGTAATGACTGGCTGGCAGCTTCATTCAATTCAAGCGAGACTTGCTTGTCGAGGATCTCCACCCTGCGCTCTATGTCATTCTTTTCCAGCTGTTTCGCCAATATACGCGCCTTTTCCAAGAGCGCCGCGCCGGAAGCCGCAGACGAAAGACGCTGTTTTGAGATATCGTTCAATATCTCCTCGAAACGCGGATCAATGGTTTGGCTTTGATTTGTCGTATCTGTGTTCATGGTTATTACTTTTTTATCTGCGGCGGCTTGTTCCGTCTATTTTTCGTATTCTCCAAAAGTCGTTTCTTCCCCATACGGCTATCGTCTAGGCCGAAAAGCCATCTCCAAAATCCCCCTTTCTTTTTGGCCTCCTTCTTCATGTCGGGCATGCCTTCCAACCGTTCCTGGTTCCCGAATCTGGCCGAATAAAGCGAGGCGGAGGACCAAAATTCATTGACTGAAATGCGTGAACCCTCTTTACGTTTCGGCGATTCAAATACATTCTTCTTGAACGTCTCCGGATTTATAAGCATCTTGCTTCCATTGACTTCATTCCAAGAATCGACCAACTCCTCGACGGAATATACCGACTCGGCTTCCGGGACGATCTTCACGGTCTCCTCGGAACTTACTTCTGATGAATTTCCGCCGGAATCTATGATCACATCTCTGCCAATTTTCCGTCCAGATGCTTTCACGTTCAGAACCGGCGCCTCTTCCGGTTCCTTGCCGGCCATGATCCGTTCGAGTTCGGAGCATTTATCTCGAAGCGGTTCAGCTCTCTTTTGCGCTTTGTCGATCTCCTTATCGATATTGATCCCATGTTTTTCACGGTCTCGTATCTCCTTCTCGAAAGCGCTTGCCTCGGTTTCTATCTTCTTTATAATCTCCCTAGTTGCCCGGCGCAATGAGGGGAATTTTTCGGCTTCGGCCTTTTCCGCTAGCTTTGCCAGCTCCGCGCGGCGCTTGGAGAGCATCTCATTGTCTCTCGATATCTCATTTCGGAGCTGATCCCTAGTCAGAGCAAGATCGGAAAGCTTCTCCTCAAAAGGTCTAAGCTCCGCGCGCGTCCTTTCGGTATAGGTGCGGCACGATAAATCACGATTTCTTTCAAATACGCTTCTGTTTATAGCCAGCGATTCGAGTTTCGCGTTTTCCTGGTTGAGATCCTGCTTGGCGCCGCCGATCTTCGTCTCCATCTTTTGCCTCTCACTCTCGATCTTGAGCAGAGTCTTCTCGCTGATATTGCCGTCTGATCTGAAGATCTTCAACTGCTCGGAAATGTGTTTTTCGTCCTTTTCCATCGAAACGATGCTCTTGTTTAGCTCCGTTATGGCAACTCCTTTTTCCGCCACCTTGCCCTCATACCAGCCAGCGATAAAACCATTGTAAACGATCTTCGTCGAATCTATGATATTGTCAATGCCAAACTTTTGACGGAAAGTCTCAACCAGAGTCTTTTCGTTTTCCGGCTCTGCTTCTGATTCGTGGACGTCAGCGACCACTTCTCGACTTTTTGCATCTTTTTCACTAACTTCATTGCTCGGGACTTTCGCTTCGCTCTCTTTGGTATCAACTTCAGCTTTTTGAGCTTCTGCCGCTTTCTCTTCGGGCTTAACCGGTTTTACCGCAAATTTATTGTAAAGCCCTTCAACCTGCTCATTGCTCAATTCCTTTACATAATCTTCTCCGTAACCCTGATCTACCAAGAATTTCTTCCTGTCGACGGATTCGCCTTTATCTTCGGCCAGCTTCGATTCCTTAGCCTCTTCCGGCTCCTTGGGTTCTTCGATCTTAGCTTTCGGTTTTTCGGCATATTCCGGGAATCTTTCGGCCAGGATCTTTTTTGCCTTTGCAGGAACGGATTGCCCGCCTCTAAAGCTGAAGTAGAAATCCATCCACTCGTCTGTAGGAGCCGTCGTTTTTCCGTCCCAGGTTTGACCAGCTAACTCTGCGAAATGTTTTCTCTGCTCGAGCTCCCTAATGCTCAATTGTCTCTCTAGGTAACCGTGAGTCTCTTTCATCCATTGGTCTTCGAGCTCTTTGATAATCCCCATAAATCGTTCATCTTTGATCTGGTCGGGTGTTTTGGGTGCTTCGAGATCTATACGAGGCTCTTGCGCCACCCCTAAAATCGGCTTTTCTTTGAAGATAAGCTGCGGCGCTTCAGGTCCCGGCGAGTCTGGCGAGAAGGCCGGCACTTCTATCATGTCCTCATTTGGACTAGAAACTGCCGCCAGAATTTCCGGATTTTTCTTAATTTCCTGCGGCGCGAGATTCTGATTGGATTGTGGCGATTCGGGACTCATTGGAGTTGTACCTACCTATTATACAACATTATATTGAATGTGATCATGGGATTATTCTAGCATCCATCCTAAATTTTCGTTAACTTCACCTAGAAGAATCTCGAGCTGTGCTTCTGCGGCCGATTCACCCGACTTCATATATCCCAACGCTCTGACAATGCGATCTTCCTTATCATTCACGTTGCCTCCGATCTGCCAATTTTGGAGGTCTTCAATGGCGTCATCCGAATAACCAGCCCGAAATTTCACTATAGCTACCCGTATGCTCATCCAAATATCAGCTCGCACGGAATCATCAGGATCATCCTGCGTCTCACATTTTACATGCAATAGATCCAGCTCGCTTTTAATCTGATCGAACCAACGTATCGCTAGAGGACCTCCGGTCTCATTACGTAAAATAGCGACGGCTTCAGAGTCAGTCAATTTCGGAAGTTGTTCTTGTGGTTTAATTGATTCTGACATGTTAATTGATCAATGATAATCCTGCTTACCATTTAATATCAGACTTGCCTGTTCGACAGCTTGTGCCGGTTCGATTTTCATTGATTCCATGTCGGATATAATCTCGTCAATCGAATGAAATTCACTGTCATTGGCACCCATTACAGCGATGCGTTGACGGATTTCCAAGATAGAGGATTTAGCGAAATCTATGGTCATGGACGGAGATTCGACCGAAGCTTCCGAGTTTTTCATTAATGTATTATATCATAGTAGCGATTACACGCATTAGTTGTGGCAACAATCTCGTATGCTTCTGCAAACACATTGGCGATTTGCTATACTCTCGGCATGTTTATGCCTGGAAAAGTAAAGCCGGTTGAAATTTCTGATGCCGATTTGCAAAGGATCAAAGATAAGGCGGAGAAAACATACAAGGAAACTCAACCTATCCTATGCCCGTATTTCAAAGGTACGGTCAATTTCAATGCTCGCGGGTTAGACCACATCAAATTCAAGGAATGGAATAAGCCACGCTACAAATTCGACCAGTATCTACGACTTAAATTATTCTATTTGGTCCCAGAGATCCTTCGATCATCGCACACTGTCCAGGGAATATGGAAGCGAAAGGAATGGGTGCGCCAAAAAAGACACGGGAAATGGGAGAAAGTACCAAAGGACGTTTCATATTATGAATTCGTCGCCGTTATCGGCAAGGTCAGGATAAAGGTTGTCGTTAAAGAGGTTAGCGGCGGCCAAAGATTCTTCTGGAGCATAATTCCCTTCTGGAAAATGAACGAGATAACAAAGGAGAGGAAATTATACGATGACGATCTAGAACATGACGGCAATATTGTCAGTGACCTTGACCCAGATGAAATGCAACAAAAATCACCAGTTTCCTGATGATTATTGTAAGCACTTGGCTACGGTTTGATTAACCGTGGGAGAGTCGAAACCCTCACAAGTGCCTAGCCTATATACTAGCACCGCTTGCTCTAGGGTGCAATCGAATTTGAATATAAATAATTTACCCCTTAATCCCTTCATACTTCCTCATGATCTCCGCCTCGACTTCTTCGCGACGGCGGCCGAATGTCAGGAAGGAGAGCTCCTTGAGCTTGTCTATCTGGTCAGGATTCCCTTTCTCCAGATTGACAGTGGCGATGTTGAATGGCTTGGCCGGACGGCCGTTCGCGAGCAGGCGGACATAGGCGTTACGGTTGTCGAGATTGGTGATGTCGGTACGAGTGAAAACGGGTGTGAATTGCTTCTCCAGGAACTCGGCATCATCGGAGCCGACGCGGAAGACGGCCATGGAGCCGACGTTGCCGAAGACGGCATTCTTGATCTTCTCGTCGAGCTGGCCGATGAATTGGTGGGCGACGGTCAAGGCTAGGCGATACTTGCGGGCCTCGCTCAAAATCGTGGAAATAGAATCGGTTGTTATATTCTGGAATTCATCCAAGTACAGGAAGAAATCTGGCATGGCACCCGCTCCCTTGCCAAAAGCATCCACTCGCGATAACGCAGCCATTAATATCTTTCCGACGAGAATAAGGCCGATCAGATGTGAATTGATGTCGCCAAGCCTTCCCTTCGAGAGATTGACCAGCAGGATCTTCTTGTTATCCATGATGTCGCGCATGTTGAAAGAGGACTTTTCCTGGGCGATGATAGGTCGCATGATCTCATTGGCCAGGAAGACGTCGAATTTGGAAGTGATGTACGGTACGACGTTAGCGAGCGATGCTTCCCCGCCAGCTTTTTCGGCGATCTCTTTCCAGAATTGGACGATGACCGGATTCTTGCATTTCGATATCTTCAGATCGCGGAAAGCCTTGTTGGACATGACTCGCGAGACGTCTAGGAGTGTGCAACCGGAATCGGGATCTTCGACGACCAGGCCGGTGGCATTGCGGAAGTATTGCTCGAATATAGGACCCATCGATTCCGGCACACCACCGTAGAGTTTCTGGAAAATGGAAAACATCTCGTTGACCACGAAAGTCTTCTGCTCAGGGGAACGCTGATCATATTCGAGCATATTCAAAGCCATGGGCCTATCTATAGAAGCCGGGTCAAAATAGACGACGTCTTCATATCTGTTTGCCGGAATATTTGCCAGGACATCCATAACATCGGAACCGTGCGGATCGATGAAACAAGCGCCGTGACCGGCTTTGATGTCCTGAATTATCATATTCTTGAGAAGTCCGGTCTTTCCAGTACCGGTCTGGCCGATGACATAGAAATGGCGCATGCGGTCTTCCGGAGCAATATAGATCTTTTGAGCGGTTCCACGATGATCGTTGATGCCTAACAACGTGCCATCTTGCGGCACATCGAGAGGCGCCGGCGATGTTCCGGCTTTGGATTGCTTGAGTTGCGGAGCGGCTCGCGAGACCGTCGAGGCCGGGAAGTGTAGGCAGGTGGTCATCTCTTCGAGGTTCAACGTCATGGCTTCCTTGTCGTCGAATGCCCTTAGCGTGAATTCTCTGGAGATTTCCGCCAACTTCGAGCTCCTAGATACCAGCTCCCACTCTATACGATTCCCGTGACCGTTCTCGAACTGATTGAAACTCGATTCCAGATCGTGAAGTATGCCCAGAGATTCCGCTTCAGTCGCTGACGAAGCCAGCACGCGCAGATTGACGGAAACGAACGGACTCTTCAGCTTGCGGGTGAATTGTTCCACGGCCGTCTGATCCAGAGCCTGCGCCCGCTTTTCCTTCTCTTCTTTATCTTTGTCGGATTTTTCTTTGGTCTTGAACATGCCGGAGACTTCTTTGGAGACTTCCTTGAAGATCGCCCCACCGATGCCGTGATCCATCTCCGCCAAGGCATCCTTGACCTTCTCTCCTTTGCGGATCTTTTCGATGGCTTTCACACCGGAAGCCGAATATGCGTCTTCACGACTGCCGATGATAAGTTGGATAGCCGCGCCTTCACCGACTTTGTCGATCTTGGAAAAGCTGTTCAGGATGGCGTTCAGTGGATCGACATCGAACAACTCGAATGGCTTCAGCGGATAAAGCGGATGCTTGGAAAGCTTGGCGTATGACGCGATCGAGACACCGGTTGAGTTGAAAATGTTGTAATCATTCTTGTGCACGTTGACGTGCGCGCCAGGAAAGACTGCTAGTATCTGTTTCTCGAACAATTCCTTGCGTGAAGTCGGAACAGAGACATAGAAGACGAACTCATCTGATCCGTTCGAGTTGGCGATCTCGACGGTGAACCAAGCAGGGTCTTTCCGGTCGGAAGAGATGGAAAGCATACCGGAATAGAACTGCTCCATGCCGGAGATCAATTCCTTGAGCTGTTTCTTCTTGTCCTCCTCGGAAGTTTCCGGCAAGCTGACTTCGAAGAGGGTCATGTGAAGCGGTTTCCAAAGCGGGTCTTTCTCCTTGAGGCCTTGGATGGGGTAGTTGGAAGCGATGAATTGGACGAGCACGCGGTGGAAATCGTCGAGGAGGTGCGGATTGTTCATCTTCTCGGCCACCGTCATGGCGTTCCTGATGCCCTTCTCTTCCATGACGCCCAATAGCTGTTCTATCTGCTTGTCATGTTCCTCTGGCGCCAGTTCCAAAGTGATGGCCTCGGCTTGGTCTGGCTTCAAAGCGTAGTCCGGATGAAGTACTTCAGTTGGCGCAGTGGCGGCGTATTGCTTGACTTGTTCCTTGGCGGCCTCATGTGGTGCCACCTCCTGTCCACCTTCTTTGGCCTGTTCGATGCGCGTCAAAGCCGCCTGTCGTAGTCGCGTCAATTCTTCCTGCGGACTGGCGAACTTGGTCTGCCCTTCGAAGGAGGCTAGGTTGGGATTCATGCATATATTATAGAATAGATATGCTTGAAAAACTACTATAAAG
>PMZP01000047.1 GCA_003170325.1 Candidatus Tayloriibacteriota bacterium | reverse complement strand
ATCGGCATCGTCAATTACAAGGACGGCACCAAGCGTTATGTTCTTCTGCCCAAGACCATGAAAGTTGGCAATTCATTCATCGTCTCGGAGAATGCCCCTATCGAAACCGGCAATCGCCTGCCTCTCCGGAAGATCCCGGTTGGTACCTTTATTTTCAATATCGAAGTCAAACCCGGTTCCGGCGCCAAGCTGGTCCGTTCGGCTGGTTCATTCGGTCAAGTGGTCGCTAATGATGCCGGTTACACCCACATCAAGATGCCTTCTACCGAAGTNNGCGCTGGATGGGCATCCGCCCGACAGTACGCGGCACGGCCCAGAACCCTGTCGACCATCCGTACGGAGGAGGCGAGCAGAGATCAGGTCGCGGTCTGCGCCGCTTGAAGACCCGCTGGGGCAAGCCAGCCGGAAAGGGCCAAAAGACGCGCCGTTCCAAGAAATATTCAAATGTCTATGTCGTCTCTCGCCGCGAACCGGGCAAGAATATGAGAGCGGCCAGTTAGGCGCAGGAAGCGCAAGTATGAAGTATTAGGTATTAAGTATTACGCACAAAAATGTTCAAGTTCCTCGTAGACACAACAAAGAAGATCATTGATGAGATCATCATAAGGCTAGTGGGGAAGTATAATTAGGTGAATATTCTATGGATTGCTGTAACACCCAGGATCATTCATATTAGTTGCGCCAAATTTAGTACCGCTACTGCCTACACAATAAATTGGAGAATTACCAATATTTGTATTAATGCTGATTGAGTAAGTTTTGGTCGATGCTACTTGGGTTCCGATACATAATACCTGAGATTGATTGTCACTTGGATTAATGATTGAGATAATCTTGTTACACGCGGCTAACATAAGGGCTGAATCTGCTGGGTCCAAATTTACTGGGCTACCAGATCCATAATTTGTGCCATAAGTCGTATTGCACTGACCAGCAGAAGCTATCCAAATTCCGCCATTTCCTCCAGTGTTTGTAGAAAAAAGATTAGCATATCCCGTACTGCTTTTATTACCCATTTCTAGAACATTTCTTATTTGTAGCATCTCTTGTTTTACTGCTGCCAGTTTTGCTTGATTGCGAGCACTACTCAAGGCCGCCAAGACAACTGATGCCAGCATCCCGATGATGGAAACCACCACCATAAGCTCGATCAGAGTGAACCCTTTCTTGGTTTTGAGTTGACGGGAGGGAAGAGTCATATGGGTACGTTCTAACATTATAAAAAGTATTTAATAACCACAAACGTGATGATTATGTTGGCAATTACAAGTATTACCAGATACGTTTGCGCTTTCTTGGGCGATTTGGCTAAACCATGACGCATCAAAAAGGCCGTCATTCCTGATTGGGAACCAGTATTCGGATAGCGTTGTTGCGTATAGGAATTGGAAGGGGAGAAACTATTCGAGGCCTGACCAGCTGAAGACGGCGGTTTGACGCCGAAGTTCGTGCCATCTTCATCGAATTCAACACCTGAAGCCATTGAGCTAATTATACTCACTTCCTCACCCTAGGCAAAGTCAGCATGAATGTCGAGCCTTTGTCTATGCCGTCAGAATAAACGGCGATACGGCCGTGATGACGCGTCATGATAGACCTAGCCAAGAATAATCCGACCCCCAGGCCTTCGGTATCTGCCTGGCGGGCGTTCTCGGCGCGGAAGAATTTACTGAAGACCTTGGGCATGTCTTCTTTGGCGATGCCGATGCCGTGATCGGTAACGGAGAATACCGCATGATGGCCTTTGCGTTCGACGATGGCGTCAACGTTCTTTCCCGGCGAGGTGTAATTGCAGGCATTTTCAAAGAGAGTCTGCAGGACGAATTCCATACGTGAGCGATCGACGGTCACCAGTACCTCTGGGTCGTCGCACTTCACGCTGAAGAATATGTTCTTCTCGTGAAATGTATCCTTGTACGTCTCGGCCACTGATCTCGTGAAATCGCAGAAGTTGACTTTCTCCCAGACGTAAGCCGATCTCTTCTCATTAGCGGAATCGGTCAACTCGACCAGAGTGCCGGTCAGGGCAATGAGTTTCTCGTTGGAAGCCTTGATGCCGGAGAGACTCTCTTTTTTTAGCGGGTCTGTCTCGTTGGTGGACATGTTTTCTAGGATCCACTTTATGGATGTGAGCGGTGTGCGGAACTTGTGGGCGATGATGGTGATGAATTCATATCGCATGGTCTCGCTATCGCGAATGCGTCGCCAGAATGCGTCGATGATGACGGCCAGAATGATGAGCAGGAGAACGATGATGACTGCTCCGGTCACGATACTTCCGGAAAGGATGGGAGAATTATTTATGAGCAGTTGGTAGGACATAAAGCTATTGGCGTTGATTATATCACGGCACGACGACGGTCGGCGAAGCTAGGCGAATATAATAAGAGCGAAATTATGAGGTTATGAATGTAGATGTGGTATAATTGACGGAAATCATATGAGAAAAACCTTAAAACGCATATTCTTGAGATGGTACGTCATCATCGCCTTGGTTATCTTGGTCATCGTCGGACTATATTACTGGACGCATCGCGCCAAAGCACCGAGCTATGAGACGGCCGTGGCGGCTATAGGGAATGTCATAGAGAAAGTCAGCGTGACCGGACAGATCCTGCCAGTAGACAAGGCTGACCTGGCTTTCGAAAAAAGCGGGGTCATCACCGTGCTCAACGTCAAAGTCGGGCAGGCCGTGAAGAGAGGGGACTTGATCGCCAAACTGGATGATGCTGGAGATGTGGCGGCCCTGGCGGCGGCGGAGGCCAAACTCGATGATCTCTCTCGCGGCCTGCGTCCGGAAGAATTGGCGGCTGATCAGGCCAAAGTCGGATCGGCTTCGGTGGCTTTGGCCAATGTCAAACAGGATGCCGTCAACGCTATTCGTACCGCCTATATCCAAGCCCAATCGGCCGTGGTCAATTACGCCGATTCTCTTTTCACTAACCCGCAGAGCGCCAACCCGAATATCACGGTCCGCACTGATTCACAGACAAGACAGAACTCCATAGACAGCGAGCGGGTGGCAGTTGGAGATACTCTGGGAAATTGGAAGAGCGCTGTCGACATGACCATCCCGCCGGATCACGCGGCCGATTTTCTGGATAAGGCGCAAGGCTACGCCACGACCATCAAGGCTTTTTTGAATGATCTTTCAGGGATCGTAAATGGCTTGAATCCCGGCAATTCTGGTCTGACTCAACAGGTCATCGATGCCGAATTGACGGCCATGAATTCGGCCTTGTCGGGAGTGAACCAGTCGGTTACTTCTTTGACGGCGGCTTCCTCGGAACTCCGCAACGCCGTGGCTGCCTACGATCAAGCCAACAATGACTTCAATGTGGCCAATGCTGGTTCCTCGCCGCAGGCCATCCGTGCCCAGTCGGCCACTGTCGCCACTTTCCAGGCCGAATTGGACAAGGATAGACTGCTCTCTCCGATCGCTGGCGTTATCACCAAGGCTGATCCGAAAGTCGGCGAATTCGTAGCGGCCGGAAGTTCGGCCTTCACGGTGCAAAGCGACGGGCAGTATAAGATCGAAGCTTATGTCCCGGAAGCGGATATCGCCAAAGTGGCTTTAGCGGATGCCGCCGATGTAACTCTCGATGCTTATAGTTCAGATACGCATTTTGCCACTGTGGTCTCTTCTATCGATCCGGCCGAGACTGTCCTGGAAGGCGTGCCGACCTACAAAGTCACTTTGCTTTTCGGAGAGCCCGATGCCCGTATCCGTTCCGGCATGACGGCCAATACGGAGATTTCGACTCACGAAGTTGACAATGTTGTGACGGTTCCGACGCGCGCGATCATCGATGCCCCTTCTGTCTCGGCGACAGGAGCGACTTCCGGAACCTTTACGACGACGTCCCCGACCGCTTCAACGACCGCCGGCTCCAAGGCCGTGCGAATTCTAAATGCTGATGGCAAGTCATTCACCACAGTTCCGGTCAAGGTCGGCCTCAAGGGCTCTGATGGCACGACGGAGATCATTTCCGGAGTTTCTGCTGGACAGAAGGTGGTGACTTACGTCAAATAAGATTACTTGATAAGTTGATAATTTCCCTTGCGGCTAGACAAATATAGGAAATGAATGATAAAAATTTACAATCGATATCTGAAGCGAAGAAACAATTTGAGCAGATTTTGGAT
>PMZP01000012.1 GCA_003170325.1 Candidatus Tayloriibacteriota bacterium | reverse complement strand
TTAATGAAGAAGCTAATATCTCTAAAGCAGTCGAAATTGCCGGGAGTGTTTTAGGCAAGTTATTATCAGAAAGAAAGATTGAAGATTATGAAATTATCGTTATTGACGATGGTAGTGCCGATAGGACCGGTACTATTGCTGATAAATTGGCGGGTCAAGATCAAAGAGTAAAAGTCGTACATCATAAGATCAATCTTGGATATGGTGCCGCGCTTTGGAGCGGCCTCCAAGCTGCTCAGTATGAATGGGTCTTCTTTACTGACGCCGATCTGCAGTTCAGTCTCGATGAGATCGGCAAGCTGCTCGAATTTACGAATGAATACAAGGCCATCATCGGTTATCGAGCTCCTCGCCGGGATTCGCTCGTGAGGCTGATCAATGCCAAAGGATGGAACATCCTCAATCGGATTCTCTTCGGCCTCAAGGTCAGAGACATAGATTGCGCCTTCAAGTTGTTAGACCGGCGTTTAGTGGCAGAATTGCCGCTCGAGACGCGCGGTGCTACTATGAGCGCCGAAATGTTGATTCGTTTGCAGAGAAAGGGTATAAGGTTCAAAGAAGTCCCTGTGACTCATTTGCCGCGCACCAAAGGTCGAGCAACAGGAGCCAGGTTATCCGTCATAATACGCGCTTTTAGAGAATTATTCGCTTTGTATGGTAAAATTTATCTACAAATATGAAGCATTTTGCTATTACAATTAGCGCCCTTTGTTTATTTTGGGGCATTCTTCATATTCCAGGCATAGTTTATGGCACTCAAAATACGCCACTCCATATTTCTTATATGACGGCTGATGAGCAATCACCGATAAATGGAGCGCTTCATATATTAGAGAGTCGAAGTTTGCAGGCCGTACGGTCGGCTACAGCACTGTACTACGGTCCAATTTTTGCCATCGTTGCAGTGCCGGCGGTTGCAGCGGATTTTATCGTAAAATTAGTATATGGGATGGTCTCTGGGGCACAGTCCTACAAAGATTTAGTTGTCTGGAATTGGGGCGGAATTCTTATTTGGGGAAGAATTATTGCATTAGTCGTCGGTTTTCTTGGATTGCTTGCGGTCTATGAGCTTTTTCTAACCAAAACATTCAATCCGTCTCAGAAAAAATGGATTGCTTGGGCAGCGGCGACAATTCTAGGGCTAAATTTTTTATATTTCGAATACGCCAACTTTTTTAGACATTGGGTATTTGTTATGGCAATATTGCTTTGGCAATTATACATTTTGGTGCGAATGATAGAGACAGATAGTAAACGCAAAATATATTGGATTTCTCAGGCGATCTTGACTATATGCTCCTTTGGTATCAGCTATTTAGGGATTATATTTGAAGTGATATGGATTCCAATCCTGATCAAATGGATCAGAGAAAAAAGATGGGCATATCTAAAAGAATTTTCTCTCTATGTTCTATCTGTTGTGATTGGTATGACTGCTATTATCTGGTGGTATCCATTGGGTTTCCAAAAGATCTTTGGCTTGACCGGTATTATTTCGGCACCAACGGCTATGAGTGGAAGACTCAATTTGACAAATACTGTGGTTTCTAGCCACTCATTTGGTTTTTATGCGCAAGTAATTTTCAATAACAATTTTCTCCTCATTGTCGCCGGGCTATTTTTGTTAGGATGTCTTGGTAGAACAAAGAAGATTTTTAACAAGTATTGGTTCTGGGTTCTTTTTCTGCCTATAGCACTTAACTATGTGATATTTAGCATACCGACACACCATGAAAGTCGGTATATGCTACCCACAGTTGTCATTGGTGTTGTAGCGGTCATGGCCCTGTATTCTTGGGCCTATGAACAATATAAAGAAGGACAGATACTATTTCACCTTTCCGGGTTTCTCCTTTGTGTATCTGCCATTCTGAGTTGCGTGCAGATCATCGGTTGGGAACGTATGATTATGGCCGGTCCTCCAGAGCGAAGGGAAATTATTCCGCAGATAATTTCCTGGCAAAAAGCGGATCCATCGGCAAGGATATTGGTCTTCAAAGATTGGCCTTTGGGGTGGGTACATACTCATGAAGCCTATGCGGATTATATAAAAAGTACTGGCAAGGACACTTCCGACCTTTGGCAATATTTGTTAAACGCACAACCACCGAAGAATATTGTCCCGATAAACGTATATTACAGACCGTCAAACTCAACTACTACAAAAGCCGATCAGACAATCTTTGATCATATCGTTGTCTTCAATTTTGGGCATGTTGATTTGCAAGTTTGGAACGGTAGTCCTAATGATCAATTCGATTTGAAACCTTGGACAGTTTGGAACTATACCGCATATCAGGATACCTATACGATTATCAAATAACTGAACGCAGAAATAACATGAATAAGATCATTGAAGATTATACGAAAAGAAATGACAAGAACGCCGGAGGTCTAAGCTTATATGGCCGGGAAAGAGGTGGATTGTTCCGGTCTATCATCGGCAGGGGCAAAAAGGTTATTGATCTCGGGGCCAATCACGGGGCTTTGACGCAATTTTACGCCGATGGCAATGACTTGACGGCGGTTGATTTTGACAAGAAGAATCTGGAGATATTGGCTAAGCGATTTGGCGCAAGTGTCATCATTTTTGATCTAAATGAAGACGTTTCTGCTTTGGGTAACGGGAAGTGGGACGCGGTCGTCATGAGCGAGGTGCTCGAACATCTTTATTTCCCTGACAGGAAAATGATCGAAATCCGCAAGCTGGTCAAGCCTGGTGGGGTCTTCCTTGGCTCTGTTCCGAACGGCTTCAGCCTGAAGAATCGCATACGGTATCTTTTCAACAAGCCCGAAGGCACTACCATGAAGGAGCCGACGCACATCACCCATTTCAGCTACAAGCGTATCAAAGGCCTCCTCCAGGACAATTTCGAATGCGTACGAATAATCCCGATCCAGCAAAGACGCTATTCGTGGCTGGCGAAATTGTCTCCCAATTTTTTTGCTTTTCTCCTGGCTTTTGAGTGCCGTCGGCCGAAGCCAAATGCAACTGGCAATCAGTCGTGGTAATGTATAGCCATGAAAGTATTGTATTTCGGCATATTTGATTCGGAATTTTCCCGGAACAAGATTTATGCTGACGGGCTGAAACTGAACGGAGCATCTATAGTCACATGTACGGATAATAGCCCCGGATTCCTCAAGTTCTGGAAGCTTTTATGGAAACATTGGGAATTTCGTGATCAATACGACATCATGATCGTCGGCTTCCCCGGATATATCATCGTGCCATTCGCTAAGCTCATATCGAAAAAACCTGTGATATTCGATGCGCTTTGTTCATTTTATGAGACCCAGATAGTTTCACGAGACGCCTATCGCGGCAATATCTTCCGCATTCCGTATGTGCGGATGGTTGATTGGCTGGCCACGCGATGCGCGGATCTGATCTTGGTCGAATCCGAATCTCAGAAGAAATATTTCATCGAAAGTCTTGGTGTTAAGGAAAGAAAGATCGAAGTCCTCTATACGGGCGTAAACGATGAGACCTTTCACTTAGATTACAGTGTTAAGAAGCTCGAAAGGTTTACAGTGTTGTTTCGAGGTCGCATTACCAACGAGGCGGGCGCTACTATTGTAATTGAGGCAGCCAAATTGTTGGAAGATCAAGATGTGGATTTTCTGATCATCGGATACGGCTTCGGGCGGCCTATAGATGAATTTCTAGCTATAATGAATCGACTCCAGCCGAAAAATGTACGATTCATTAACAAACACCTGCCGATCGATCAACTTCGGACGCAAATGCTCCAATGCCATGTCTCGCTCGGCCAATTTGCGGATAACGAGCGTTTGAAGAGGACCATACCTCATAAAGCTTTCGAATCTCTGGCCATGAGGTTGCCGTATATTACAAGCAGAGTTGAAGGACATAAAGAATTTCTAGTCAATGAGAAGAACTGTTTGCTGGTCGGACTGGCAAATCCGCGGGACTTGGCGGACAAAATCTTGCGCCTAAAGCAAGATCCGGTTTTGATGGACAAACTCGCTCGGGAGGGTTACGAGCTATACAAACAAAGTGCATCGCCACGGGTCTTAGGGAAGCGGCTTGTCGAGATTTGCGGCGTATTGATCGGCGCCCGGACTATTTGAGACCGATAAACTGCACGACTGTATCAGTGAATTGTTTCCAAGAATGATGGTCAATCGCGTATTGCCTATTAAGTCGACCTATTTCCAGTAATTTCTGCTCATCTGTCTGTTGAAATTCTCGTAGGATCTTGGTGTTATGATCTGTGTCATGTATGTCCAATGGCAATAAATATGGGCATTCGTAACCTGATTCCGGCGTGCAAGCGACAGTCAATCCGAAGCACATCTGTTCGAGAACGGTCGTGACCTGAGCATCCCAACTGACGTTTACGAAACAGTCATATGTTTTACATATTTTTTCCATAAATTCCGCGTTGAGATCTGCGAAATCGGAGATTTGATCCCAGCCAGGAATAGTGCCCAGACCGACGTGACCGAATCTGAATTCGGGCATGGCAGCGGCGATCTTTGCTAATTGCGGTGTGTTCTTGTACCACGAAGTGTGACCGACATAGAGAAAGCCGCGCCGGCCCTTGGAGTTGAACGTTTTCTTGACGGCGGGATAATCGATGGGTTCTATGCCCATATCCACTCGCACTTTTTGTTGGATGGGGAAGTTCTTCCAAGGCGAGTCTTCCCAATTATTGAACCAGATCTTCCCGGACAACAACAGTAGGTTTTTCCCATGATTCATTACAAATTCATTTGCCCATCCGACGAAAAGCGGATCATTCGAATAAGGCATTATGATATAGGCTTGCTTATGATCTGGGTATTTTTTCATCGTTTGTGCCATGACTGATGCGTCATCTGGTTTCTTCCATGGCATATCGCCGTGATCTTGAGAAGGGAGGCCAATCAAAATATCGTCCGGTTTTAGGTCGATGACCCGATGCTCATAAAGGCTGTAGTATTTGACCTTTCCGAATTTTTTGAATTCATGCAGCAAATGGTACGTTATGGAGTGGGGCGCTCGAATCGGTTGGCGCCACGGGATGAACAGATCATTGCCACTCCGATATAGAGGCGGCAAAAATCCTGATTTATTGATAAATTTATCTATACCACGTCGGATCAAATGAGATGACCTCGGAACCGAATATATAAAATGAATTGTTCTAGTCATGGATTTTTTTCCAAACCGTCAGCGAAAACGCCTCCTCGATCAGTTTCAGTCGGTGATCATCCAGTAGTTCTTTGGCCAGTTGGGTAGGTCCTTCCCAGCCACGGTTGAAGGTCTCTCTTGGAGTACCTGCTTCTTTTCTCGAATCATGGAAAAGGATTATGCCTCCGAACTTGATTTTGGGAAACCATTGAGTGAAGTCCTGCTTAACGGCTTCATAATTATGATTACCATCGATGAACAACACGTCGATCGGGTTTGTCCACGTATTGACGACGTTGTAACTGTAGTCAGTATGCAAAGTCCATTTTTCAATTCTGTCCGTTCGTTGAAGGACCTCTAGTACCTGTCGCACATTCATTTCGCATTTTGACTTCGTAGCTTGGAGCGTTCCCATCGAGTCAACGATAAAAGGGTCTATGGAATGGATTTTGACCGTTGGCGCGGCATTGGCCAAGAATAGGGCAGAAGAAGCGCCAAAAGCGCAACCGATTTCTACGATGAAATCTTTTGCGCTTTTTGCATAATTCTGTAGAACGGGGATTTCTAGGTCTTGTAGGTACGCCCGTTCATTCATCAGGGTGTTAAGCTCGTCCAGAGATTGGATCGGTGGATTGCTATTTCGGTTCTCGAGCTTTCGCAAGAGAATAAACCGTCGATACAGTTTTCTTTGAGGGCTAAAGGCGTTTTTTATTCTCCAAAACATGGTATGTTATGTGCGCCCTATTGTAGTATAATCAGTGCCATTATGAAAGCGCTTCTCTCACGTCTCAATAAGGTCAAATTGCTTAGATATCTGGTCTCCGGAGGTACGGCGACCATGTCCGACCTGGTGCTTTTGTATGCATTCACGGATTTTATGCACATCTGGTATGTCATTTCCGTGGCATTGGCCTTCATTGTCGCTTTCATGATCAGCTTTGTGGCGCAGAAATTCTGGACATTCCAAGACCATTCTTTGGACAAGATCCATACTCAAGGATCGATATATTTCGTCGTCGCCGTCGTTTCTCTAGCTGTAAACACTTACGCTGTATATTTCCTAGTGACATACATTCACCTCTACTATATCATCGCTCAAATAATCGTCAGTGCCTTGATAGCCGTGGCGAATTATGTCATCTACAGTAAGTTCATTTTTCGGCAACAATCAGGTATCATCAAACCATGAAGAAATACTGGCCTACTGCGGAGAAGTACTGGTTGATCGGAGCTGTTCTGCTCATTGTTTTTCTAGGTTTGCATCTGCCGGCCCTGCATCTGCCCTACCATCAGGACGAATGGAAAGCCGTTTGGAGTGTAGCCCAAGGCGCCGATTCGGCCGGCAGCATGTTCGCCCATCCTCCTCTGACGGCCTTGGCTTTCAGGCTTGATGCGACCATCTTCGGCTTGAACAATATGCGCGTCCTACCTCTGATTTTCTCCGTCATTTCGGCAGCCTTGCTTTTCCTGGTAGTTCGCAAGCGATCTGATATTATAACCGGTCTCATTGCCGTCGGTCTCTATACCGTTTGTTTTTACGCGATCCTCGCTTCTCTCATGATCGACACGGATGGGGCTATTTTGCCAACATTATTTCTACTGGCAGTTTACGCATATGACACCGCGAAAGCCCCGCAGTCCAATAAAAGAATTCTCCGGTGGAGTCTGGTGGCCATCATTCTAATTATTGGATGCTTGGTCAAATTGAGCTTTGTTTTAGTCATTGCTGCAGTAGCCGTTGATTTTCTTCTCGATCATCGGCAATCCATTTCGAAGAAGAATACCATCTCGGCCGTCCTGGCATTGATTGTTTTTTTAATCATGCTGGTAATTATCTTCTTCGGTCTGCATTTTGTATACTCACAATTCAGTCTGGGAAGCATGATAGACCATGCCAGATCGTTCATGCATATCAGAGGACGCAATTACAGCCAGGTCATTTTTGAAGGAATAAAAGCATTGTTATATCTCTCGCCGTTGCTCGTTATGCCGCTTGTTTTTATCCGTCGGGAGACATTCGAGAAGACCCGGCTCTACTGGATATATCTCATCTTTGGTTTCATCTTTTACTTCATCTTGTTCGATTTTTCCCGTGGGACACTCGACAAATACTTAATGTTCACCATCATCCCGCTCTGCGCCATAACAGCCACGGTGATCCGCGATGTGTTTTCAGGATCGAAAGCATCCAAATCGAGTATATCTGGAAGATCGTATGCTCTCTTGGCCGGTATTGTTCTGTCTCTCGGCCTATATTTTGTCCAATTCGTGAATAATTACGTACCGTCTTTGTATCCAAAGACCGAATGGTTGAACCGTGTAATACATCTAAAATGGAACATGCTCATACCTTTCAATGGCGGTTCAGGTCCGATGGGTTTTTATGTATCCTTCTTGTTCATTGCACTGGTGTTTCTCATTTCATTTGTGATCATGATAGCCGGTATCTTCAAACCGACATGGAGGCAGAGCGCACTAGCGATTCTTATATGTCTTGGTTTGACCTACAGCTTAATTTTCACCGAGGAATACGTTTTTGGGAAAATCAGCGGAAGCGCCTCCGAGGTATTACGATCGAGTTTGACTTACGTGAAGGCGGACAAGTCAGGTGATCAATATATCACCTACAACGATATCGGAGCTTATGAATTGTCCGCCATGCATAAATATGCCGGCCGATTTTACGTCGCACCCGAATTGGAAGGAACCAATCTTGAGCGGCTCGGAAAATTCAATGGCAAATATCTGATCGTGGATATGCCGCGAATCGACACAAATAGCGGATATGCCATATTTTTCAAGAGTTGTACGGTCCTGGCCAGTAGCACCTCCGGTCAAATCAAAGGATATATATATTCTTGCAACAGGCAGGCGCAATAGGATAAGCTAGACCTCATCATTATGAACTATACGACTATCCAAACGCAGGAGTATTTCAAGCGCTATGCGGTAAGGAGGGAGAAGCTTCATCGGCGCAATCGGTACTACTATTCGTACGTGGAGTCGTTAGTGAGATTCCTCACGCCTGATAATAAGAAGGTATTGTCGATTACAAGTCCGATGATAGATGTTTTGTCTGGGACCGGCATTTACGATTATGTGACAGTGTCAGACGCACTTGGATATATCTACGATATCGAGAATTTTTTCAAGGATGTCTACGGGGCCCTAAAATCAGACGGACGCGTAATAGTGACGCAATACAGCGCATTGTGGGAGCCGATACTGCGTTTAGCTTCTCATCTCGGCTTGCGCATGCCTCCGATTGAACAAAATTGGATTTCGTCGATTGACCTCAATACCTTTCTGAATTTGGCGGGATTTGAGGTAATTTCTTCGGGATCAAAAATGCTTTGTCCGGTACACATACCGATCATCTCATACCTCCTGAATGCTTACGTTGCCAACATATTCCCGTTCAACAAATTAGGATTGATCCATTACGCCGTAGCTAGGAAAGCTTCCCAGCAAGCAAAGGTAAATAATGTCCGCGATTCCAGGCTGTCGGCTGATTCGCAGTTGCCGTCGATCTCAATCATTGTTCCAGCACGGAATGAGGCGGGTACCATAAAGAAAATAGCCGAAGAGTTGCCGACACTCGGTTCATTCACGGAGGTCATATTTGTAGAAGGGAACTCGACGGACGACACACGCGATGTCATCAAGAAAGTCGCTGCCGAATACAGGGGACCGCTCAAGATCATTTGCGCCGTCCAAGACGGCAAAGGGAAGGGAGATGCTGTCAGAAAAGGCTTTGACATGGCGACCGGAGATATCCTGGCTATTTTCGACGCCGATATGACCGTGCCTCCGGAGGAAATGTCCAAGTTCTACAGCGCCTTGGTGAACAATCGTGGCGATTTCATCAATGGTTCCAGATTGGTATATCCCATGGAGAAGCAGTCCATGAGACTCTTGAATTTCTTCGGAAATAAATTCTTCAGTTACGCTTTCAGCGCCATTCTCGGCCAGACGCTCAAAGACACCCTGTGCGGAACCAAAGTGATTTGGCGAAAAGACTATGAGAGCATAAAAGAGAACCGGGCCTTCTTTGGAGACTTCGATCCTTTCGGGGATTTCGATCTGTTGTTCGGCGCGGCGAAACTGAACCTGAAGATCGTCGATCTACCAGTCCATTACAAGGACAGGAAATATGGTGCGACCAACATCAGCCGCTGGAAGCATGGGTGGCTTCTCTTGAAAATGACCTGGTTCGCGGCACGTAAACTGAAATTCCGATGAGAGAAAAGGATAAATTGAGGACTGATGCCGAATCACATTTCGACGCGATCGCCGATAGTTATGACTATTGGAAGGATAAGAACTGGTACTATTACCGGAACCTAAAAGCCCTGCTTCGATCTTGTATACCGGAAGATTCAAACGTGCTGGAAGTCGGATGTGGTACGGGCGATCTGCTTGAATCGCTTAGTCCGCGAAACGGATTGGGAATTGATATCAGTGAAGAGATGGTTGATAGAGCAAAAGTGAAACACGCGAATGATCCACATCTTGTCTTTGCCCGAGTCGATCTTCTGGATAAAGATCATCCTTTTAGCGAATTTGACGCGGCTGATTTTGATTACATTTTCATGTCTGATGTGCTTGAACATGTGGAGGATAATCAAATGTTCCTAGATCGAATCTCTTCTCGCATGCACGACCGGACGGAATTGATCGTGACCCTGGCCAATCCGCTCTGGGAGCCGATCCTCATGCTTGCCGAGAAGTTACATATGAAAATGCCCGAAGGTCCGCATAGAAGGTTATCGATCAGAGAGACCGAGCTCGTCTATAGAATGGCGGGATTGACAGTCAAGGATAGAGGATATCGCCTGCTCATGCCGAAGAGGATGCCATTTTCGGATTACATCAACAAACATTTCCATAAATCCCCTTTATTATCACGACTTGGATTCGTCGTATTCTGGGTATTAAAGAGAGCTTAATATAACGTAGCTAACTATATGAGAAAGATCATAGATACATTAAAGAAGGTCATACCTAAAGAGATATGGAC
>PMZP01000061.1 GCA_003170325.1 Candidatus Tayloriibacteriota bacterium | reverse complement strand
GGACTGAAGGAGCGGTGGTGTCGACAACCGCCGTCGATGTGAACGTGGCTGATATCGTATGAGTGGTCAAGACGCTCGTGAATGTGTAAGTGCCTCCGGTAGCGGCCACAGAAGTCACGGCCGCGCCATCAACAGTGACGGTGTTCACTTTGTAGCCTGTTGAAGGAGTGATGGTGAATATCTGATTCGCGCCGGAATTCACGCTGACTGCACCCGAAGGAGAGATGGTGCCGTTGGAACCGGCGAAGGCGGTGATGGTGAAGGTGGTAACCGGTAATGTGATAGTTACCTTGGCTGACTTAGTTGCACTCACATTCCCCGCCGCGTCCTTGGCCCAGGCGTAAAGAGTGTGAGAACCGGCCGTGGTGAAGACGTAGCCTATGGAAGGAATGGTAGTCCAGCCAGTAGCTGTGGCCAGAGGCGCAGTTGCCGATTCGGTGATCATGTAGCCTGTCACGCCGTTCGCATCTGTAGCAGTGAAGGTTGTGATCGGTACGCTAAGAGATGAAGCGCTCGCGGGAATAGTGAAGACAGTGACAGAAGGAGCGATGGTGTCAGAGGTACCTCCGCCACCGGAAGTATTGAACGTAGCCGTAACCGATTTGTTGGCATTCACGCTGATCGTGCAGGTCGTAGCCGTTCCGGAGCACGAACCTCCCCAGCCCGCGAAAGTGGAGCCGGCGGCAGGTGCTTCGGTGAGAATGACAGAAGTCCCGGAAGTGACGCCGGACTGCGCGCATGCAGTTCCACAGTTAATCGAGCCGCCGGTAATCGTGCCGGTACCTGTTCCGGACTTGGTGACGGTCAGAATGTAAGTAGAGACAGAGGCAATCTGTGTCTTCCCCAGAACCGGAGCCGACTGCGCGGAGATGTGCGTGCCTACCGGCGAGACGGAGTCGTAAGCAGCCACTACATATCTGTAGGTAGTGTTAGCCGCAAGACCGGTATTCTTGAAGGTAGTGACGATCGGAGCGGTCACATTGGCGAGAAGAGTGTAGTTGGTGCAGTTTGCTCCCTGGCAAGAGTAGAGATCGTAACCGGCGACAGGCGTAGAGTCGGTGTCGGTGGAAGCATTCCAAGCGAGGTCGATCTCGCTTGAAGAGATGGCTGTGGCGGTTAAGCCAGCCGGAATAGAGGGAGCATTGTCAGCCGCGGGAGGAGTGCCGCCGGTAGAAGTGAAGGTCAGATTGACCGTCATATTCGCGTTCATGGTCGCTCTGCAGGCATTACCGGAGGAAGAAGTGCATCCTGACCAGTTGGCGGTATATCCGGCAGAAGGATTGGCCGAGAGAGTGACGGTGGTGCCGGTAATCATGTTGTTGATGACACAATTTGTCTTGCAATTGTTGAGAGTGCGCAACGCGGAGGAGACGGAGCCGTTACTGCCAACATTCACGGTCAGAGTATACTTCGAACTGGTTTGAGGAGTTTGTGACGTAGTAAACGTCTGATCCGCGGATTGAGCCTGGTTCCCTGCCGCGTCCCTAGAACGGACAGCGAAGTGGTAGACGGTGTTGGCGGTCAGGCTAGAAAGCGGTTCCGAGTGGTTGGTGATCAAAGCCGTGTCGAGATCCGAGTTACTTCCATAGGAAGAGGTCAGACCATAAACCACTTGGGAGTTGGCCGGCTCATTGGTAGCCCAAGAGATGGTAGCACCAGACAAAGTGATCGAGGAAACAGAAACGGAGGAGATGACCGGAGGCGTGGTGTCAGCAGGAGGAGTGACCGGAGGATTCGTGCCTCCGCCCGCGCTCGAAGCGGCTTTGTAGGCAACTGCGGCGGCGATCCAGAACCAGTTGTTCCCGCTCGCGGCAGTCAGGTTGTAAGTGCCTGGACCGGAAGTGATCTTCTGCTCGACCTGGCCCGTAAATCCGCTGGCGCCGCGATCGGCGTGATATAGGTTGGAATCGCTCTGTGAGTAGTTGAAGTCGCTGGTCGAAAGCTCGGTCGAAGACATGAGCACCATCCCTTTGACGGAGGAAGTGATACTGCCGGCGCTTTCGGTCGAGCCGGTTCCAGATCTAGCGGCTTGTCCGTCGACTGGGTTCGCGTCCATGCCAGAATATTCGCTCACGGAGGCCAGACCGTAGTCGTAGTTGCCAGAGAAATGCAGGGAAAGCGATCCGCTTCCTGTAACGGGAGCTCTGTAGATGCTGGTGCGGAAGTTGGCGGAGCCCGATCCGTCGGCATAGGTCGCGTCGAGAGCGAAGGGACCTATGGAAGCCGTGCCGGAGGATTTGGTCGGGGCACTTATGGAGGTGCCACCACCGCTATGGTAGCTCTGCACCACCACGATCACCTGATTGCCGGCAGTGACTGGGCTATTGAAAGAAAGATCGGACAGAGTATTCCTGCCGATCTCGCCCTTGTTCTGACCTGCGACCGGAGCGATGGTCGAGTAGCTCACCGTTTGAGCTAATTGAGATGGAGCAGTCACCGCGGTCAGTCCTGGACCGGAGGTCTCATTCACAGTCATAGAGATGACATAGGCCAGAGAGACGGCGGCCAGAACGAGCACTCCTGCTAATACTAGGGGAGACACGAAACCGGATGATTGCTTTCTCATATTGTTTTGTAAATTAAGCTTATAACTAGCACTGTTTATAAATAAAGCGCATCGTGATGACGCTTTGATGTAACAATTATATCCCCCAACATATAGCCAAATCTAGAAAATGTGGGGATAAAAACGAAATTCAGAGACCGACTCGATGCTCAACCGCTTGAAGATATACTGATCACTCAAAGCCGACGGTTTAGCAAGGATAGCTCGAACATTTTCACCAAAAAATTTGCTAATCCAGCACAAACTATCGCGCACGGATTTTCAACGTATATTGCCGAACGCCTTACATAGTCTATGAAGGTTTGTATAGGTTTAGCATGTCGTCAGAACTGGTAGATCATGCTGATGAATATTGCGTTTTATGCCAGGATCATAGACCGCGTTATATATGCGCCGAAAAATTTGTGCACGTCAGATATATAGCTCGATCTCGTTACAAGATACAATATGTAGCTAGTCAATAGCGAGAAACCGCTTTTTTAGCTCGGAGAAAGATCCGTCCAGTATCGCTTCCCTAGCCCGCTTAACCAGATCGACGACGAAATAGAGGTTGTGGACCGAGACCAATGTCGCCGCCAGCATCTCCTTCGCTCGGAATAGATGCGATAGATACGCCCGTGTGTAGTTTGTACAAGTATAGCAATGGCATGAATGATCAAGAGGCGAGAAGTCATTAATAAATTCGGCATTGGTCAGGTTCAGCTTGGATCTCGATTCATTCGCTCGTCTGGAAGTGGCTCCTCCCGAGCTCACATAAGCCGTCCCGGTCCTTGCGATCCTAGTCGGCGCAACGCAGTCAAATGTGTCCATACCGTTTTCAATTCCCAGAATCAGGTCGGCCGGCTCACTGCCGATGCCGAGCAAGTGCCTCGGCTTACCTTCCGGCAATTCGTCGGAGACCCAGCCGACAGCCGTGCCGATATCCTCCTTATCGAATGAGCCTCCGATGCCGAAGCCGTCGAAATTCATGGCAGAAATTTGACGCGCGCTAAGACGGCGCAGGTCTTCATGCCGGCCGCCTTGGATGATGCCGAAAAGCGCAGGTGCGAGAGAGTATTCGAGCGTCCGAGGACTGTTTGAGCGAGCAGAAATCGCCTGATCTGAAGAAGCGATTCGGCTTCGGCCGAGCGACTGAAGATCAGAGTGATTTCGCGAAGCGAGTTCCGCAGGACTTGAGGAAACTGCTGTGTCATCCGATTTACTCTTAATAACCGTAAACTGACTGAAGCTCTCATTCACGTCAGGCGGCAAAACCGGTATATCTATGCGTTTACATTCCGCGATCGTCTCTGCCACTTTCTCCGTCTCGCCTTGCTCCGAAGTCAGGACCGCCGATAAGTAGATCTCCGGCCAGTGCGCCTTCAGGTATGCAGTGATATAGGCGATGCGTCCATAGGAAACCGAATGTGCCTTATTGAAGCCGTAAGCCGCGAAAGGCTCGATCCATTTCCAGACTTGCCCCGCCTTCTTTTCCGACCACTTGCTGTGATTCATACAGCCTTTGATGAACTTCTCCTTTTGTTTGGCCATTTCCGCTGGGATCTTCTTTCCCACTGCCTTGCGGAATTTATCAACCTCGATCCAAGTGTAGCCTGCCAGATCGTGTGCCATTATGAGAAGATCATCTTGGTAGACCAGCACACCGTAAGTCTTTTTGAGGATCTGCTCCAGAGCCGGATCCAAATATTTGATCTGTTTCGCGTCATGTTTTCTTTGAATGTATTCCGGAATGAATTGCATAGGACCCGGACGATACAGGGCCACCATGGCATTGATGTCGTGAATGGTTGTCGGCTTCAAGTCTTTGAGGAAACGGGTCATGCCGTCGCCGTTCAACTGGAAGAGATCGGCCGTCTCGCCACGGGCCAGCATCTCAAAGGTCTCTTTGTCGTCAACTGGAATGGTGTCGACATCGATCTTTACTCCGTCAATTTTTTCGACACGGGTAATAGCGTCGGCGATGATAGTCAGGTTTTTCAAGCCCAGGAAGTCAAACTTCAGTAGGCCGGCTTCTTCGATCGAATACATATCGTACTGGGTGATGACCTTGCCTTCACCCTTGGGATCGAATTGCAGAGGCGTGTAATCGGTCAAAGGCGTTGGCGACACGACCACTCCGGCCGCGTGCACGCCGATATGACGAGCGCAACCCTCTATCTTCCTGGCCATGTCGATAATCCGTTTGGCGTCTTCTTCGTTGATGTATAGGCTTTTCAGTTCCGGCACCGATTCCATGGCATGATCGATGGTCATGGGGAAACCTTGTGAGCCCATGGGAATGAGCTTGGCGATGCGGTCGCCGGTCTCGTAGGGGAATCCCATGGCGCGAGCCACGTCGCGGACCGATCCACGGGCCATCATCGTACCGAAAGTCCCGATCTGGGCCACTTTATCGGCGCCATATTTCTTGCGCACATATTCTATGACATCATCACGCCGGTCGTCGGCATAGTCCATGTCGATATCCGGCGGAGACGGGCGGTCAGGATTGAGGAAGCGCTCGAAGGGGATCTCATAGACCAACGGGTTGATGTTGGTGATTCCGGCCAGGAAAGTTACCATCGAACCGGAAACCGATCCCCTGATATTGGAAAGGATCCCATTCTCCCTAGCGAAGCGCAGCATGTCGGCCACCACTAGGAAGTATGGCGCGTAGCCTTTGTCGCGGATGACTTTCAATTCATATTCGGCGCGCTCGACGATCTTCTCGGTCTTCTCGATGCCGCGCAAGACGAAGCCTTCATAGACCAGATGCTTCAATTCATCATCTGGCGTCCGACCGCTTGCGACGGTCAAGGCGGGGAACACCCACTGGCCGAGCTTCAATTCCAAGTTGCACATGCCGGCGATCTTTTCCGTATTCTCCAACGCTTCCGGCATGTCGGTGAATGATTGCTCGGCTCTCTCGCCGGTAATGAATGAGAAGTCATCCTCGTCGCTGTCAGATATCCTATCCGAGGAATCAGTGTGTGAATTTACTCGCGCCAGCGTCTCTCTGGCGAACCGATCGTCAGGCTTGATGTAATAAACATCGTGCGCCGCCATGATCGGTATGCCTTGCTGGCGCGCGAATTCCACTAGAGTCTTCATGCTCTCCTCATGTCCGTCTATCTCCGGATGGTGGGTGATCTCTATGAATAGGCGATTGGGATCAGACTGAGAAATTCCCTCGAGGGAAACTTGCGGAGATATTTGAGGAGCAGACTGAGAAAGTCTGTCGACGGAAACTTGCGGATGTCCATGGAGAGCAGACTGGGGAACTTCTCCGAGTGGAACTTTCGGACTGAGCGTAGGCGAAGGAGAAGTAGGCGCCGAGCCAGCAGGCGATCCAGCAGGATCGTGCAAAGCCTCGGACGCCGGTCCACGAGGGGAAGGTTCCACAGTCTGCGATCCAAATACACTCTTATAAAATTCCGCCACCTCCTTCGCCTTATCCTGACTCCGGCTCTTCAATGATTGCGCCACCTCGCCGCCGAATGACGGCATAATGGCGATCAGGCCTTCATGGAACTCGGCGATCAATTCGCGGTCGATGCGCGGCTTGTAGTAGAAGCCTTCCAGGTTTGATTTGGTCACCAGTTGGATCAGATTCTTGTAACCCGTTTCATTCATGGCCAAGAGCACCAAGCGTGAACGGCGGTTGTCGATTCCGGCCTGCATGTCTTTGCGTCCGCGGGCTGCCACGTAGAAATCAACCCCGATTATCGGTTTCATGCCGGCCTTTTTGCAGGCTTTATAGAATTCGATGGCTCCGTAGAGGTTGCCATTGTCGGTCAGGGCCAATGAGGCCATACCACACTTCTTGGCTTCGTCGACCAGCTCATCGATTTTCGGCAATGCCGTCAGGAGGGAATAATGCGAATGCGTGTGGAGGTGGACGAAACGGGACATACTGGTAGTCTAATTGATAGAAGGAAATATTGAAAGATTGATGATTCTCTGTTTTCAATCTACAATCAGGGCAATGAAATCTCGGATCAAGCCGGCTCGACATCCAAAAAATCGCTATTTGATCGGCATCGATGAAGTAGGCCGTGGTCCCATCGCCGGACCGGTGGCTGTCGGTGCATTTGTCTTTCTGAATGAACGCGCACCTAAATTATTCCATGGTGTCAAAGAGTCGAAACAGTTGAGCGAGAAACAAAGGGAAGAATGGTTCGCCAAGATCCTAGATGCTCAAAAAGCAGGGCAGGTGGATTTCCGCGTCACTTTTAAGAGCGAGAAGATCATCGACCGGCTAGGTCTGACCTCGGCAATCAAGAGCGCACTCGAGACTTCCCTGAATGGATTATCGCTTGAGCCATCCGCCTGCAGAGTCCTCCTCGACGGCGGACTAAAAGCACCGGCGAAGTATGCCGATCAATGCACGATAATAAAAGGCGATGAAAAAGAGAAAGTCATCGCCTTGGCCTCGATCTGTGCCAAGGTTCTGCGCGACAGGAAGATGAACGCTCTTGCGAAGAAGCACCCACAATACGGTTTCGAGAAACATAAAGGATATGGCACGCGCGCTCACTATTTGGCCGTGAATAAGTTCGGGATGTTACCGATTCACCGAAGGAGCTTCTTAAAAAAACAGCAGAAACATCAACCTTGACTACATCATCATATATATGTATTGTATTGGCAGGGAATCGACCTTTGACAATCTGCTGATTGCGCGAAGGGATGGTAACTAGTAACCAAAAAAAGAGAAAGGTCAAGAGATGGCCGCAAAAATATACGGTTTAATAATCATTCTGCTACTTGCTCTGATGGCAGTGTGGACGAAGATGTTTGTTTTCTCATTGGAAAACATTCTAGTCTCAAATCAGATGACGCGGCTTCCATTATCAGTACTTATGCTAATGGTTACATCGGCCGTGCTTGGCGGTGTTACCGTCAAAGTCTGGAGCCTGAAGACGATCAAAAAGACAGCAACGTTCGGTGTGAAGATTTTCGTCGTCTGCTTCTTGAGCACGTTTCTGGCTACGCACTCGCAATGTCAGATAGTCTACGCTACGACTTACCCAGTCGGGCGATTGGACACCAAGTCTGTCAAGTCCGTCACGGCTCTACCTGTTGAAGCCGAAACTGTTCCGGTTTCAGACCTGATTCAAAACGGTCCGAGACCTGTTCAGTTACTCTCAGCGCCGCTCGACGAGCTGCCGGACATGATGACATTGACGAACGAGGTGAGTCTCGCCGTGACAACGGTATCCACCATAGGGTACCGGACCGTGACGAACCTTGTGGAAAAGACCGTTTCATTATTCCTGGCAGGGAGCACTAATGCCCTCAAAGTCATAACCGTCTTTAATAACGGTTTGGTCAGGTTTCAAGCGGTCGATGGGTCAACGTACATAGCAAAGCCAAAAAGTATCTTTCTGGTATGTCTGGCGGTCGGAGGCGGTATCGCGATCCTCGTTTGGATATGGTTGAAATCTCGGATCGCCTGTTCCAACCTACAGTGGACATTGAGCAACAGTCAGTGGCTTGCGACAAACGTGGTATCGGATGACGCATTCGTGTTCTCTCCGCCGCCGGCACAGCCGCTGGCTACGAAGGCCGCTCTTCCGAACATCTGTCCGATAACCGGTTCCTGCGGCAAAGATATGCTCTACAGCGGCGAGACGAGGGTCATTGCCGACGTATCCGCGCAAGGCTGGACATTGGGAGACGGGGTGACTATTCCAGTCACCAAGGTTACGCAAGAGATGTTATACCGTATCTACCCGACCAACATCATGCTGGTCGATACAAATACCGGTGCCATCACTCCGTGTGTGTTCGAGTATTGCACGGATATGGCAAAGGCAGACTGGAAACCCGCTGTCGGACTTGGTGGAACAGTTGTTTCTTTCAGCAAGTGGTACACCTCGACTGCATCGACATGGAGCGTGCCGATGCCCTGCATGACAGTCCTGTTCATCGGCGGAGTGCCATGCTACACCAACATCTCATTGTCGACCGTGAATGAAGGCGGCATAGAGATCGAGAAAACCATCGGGTTCGTGGCCGGTATGCCGCGAATGCCAGGTCAAGGCAAAGACCAGGCCTACTTCAGGCTTAGGCCGTTGCTGTGAGTTTGAGGTAATGATCAACGCACGCAAAGCAACAATGCACCGACGCCGGATTCAATTCGGCGTCTTTTTTGTATGTAGATTTTCACACTCAAAATCCGCCTTGTTTCTCTCATCGTATTTTTCGTGTGCCCGGGGTGGGACTCGAACCCACAGGACCTTGCGGTCGACAAATTTTAAGTCTGTTGCGTTTACCAATTTCGCCACCCGGGCATTTGAATCTCAAATCTGAAAAATCAAATCTCAAATCTGATCAAATCGGGCGCATTTTTTAGATTTGATCTTTGAGATTAAATTTTGTCAGGAGGCCACGGCGAGAATCGAACTCGCGTATAGCTCTTTTGCAGAGAGCCGAATTACCACTTTTCTACGTGGCCGTGCCCTAATACTATATACTTTTTGCTATTTCGTCCAATCTCTGTCGGTTCTTCTCGCCTTTGTCGATGGCGACTTCGAAGAAGGGGATGCGGGCGATCCGTGAATTATTTTGGACGAATTCTTTGAAGTCCGTCAATTGCCGATGGGCGAATCCCAGAGCCGCCTCTTCTTCTGATTCAGGTAAAACCGTTATGAGGATGACGGCGCGGCCGCCTCTGCTCAATAAGTCGACACCGGTCACAGTGATCATCGAAGTGCGATTCGATTCGCGGGAAAAGAACTGGGCGGCCAATTCCCTAATTATCTCCTTTATTTTTTCTCCTTTTTGGCTCATTTAATTATGCTTCTCAACGGTACGTACGGCCTCTATCCTATCTCCCGCCGCGATCTCTATCTTAGCCTCTATCATCACCCCAAATTCATGGCCTTCGGCGACCAGGCGGGTCTTGACCTTCTTCTCCTGCAATTCTTTGATCTTGCCGCGGCCGATCTCAGCTTCGCGACGCATGATGCGCACGTCGTTGCCGCTCTCGATAGTGCCGGTCTCGACTTTGCCGCCGACGACCTGGCGATCCTTTTCCTTATTGAAGAGCGCCAGGATCTTGGCTCGTCCGGTCATCTCCTCGACGTATTCTTTGGGCACGCGTGCTTGCAATATCTCGCGAACGTATGAAGCCAAGTCGTAGATCACCGAAAAATTTCCGATATTCAAGGGAACGGGGGATCGTTCGATGATGGTCGCCGCTTTCTTTTCCGGAGGGGCATTGAAGCCGATGATGACGACGTTTGGGTCGCCTTGCGCTAACCTGACGTCATTCTCGTTGATCTCGCCGATCCCTTCGGAGACGATCTTTATCCCGACTTTGTCGTGCTTCAACTTGGCCAATTCGAATTTGGCGCCTTCCAGCGAGCCGAGAACATCGGCCTTGAGGACGATCGGTAAGGTCACTATGGCCGCTGTTTCGATCTCATCCGGTTTTAATTTGTCCGCGGCCTTGGTGGCTAGGGGCACTGAAGTGGCTTTGGGCGCCTTGCGGCGGCGCTCGGCTTCGAAGGCACCGGCGGCTCTCTCGGCTTCTTTCTTGCTGACGACTGTTCGGAACGTCTCGCCGCAAGCCGGAATGGCGCTCCAGCCGATAATGACGACCGGCATGGAAGCGGTTGCGAGTTCGATCTTCTCTCCCTTGAAGTTCTCGATGAATCGCACCGGAGAATATGAATTGCCCGCGACTACGAATGACCCGACTTCGAGAGTACCGGTCTTCAAGAGGAGCGTGGCAGAGATCCCTTTTCTGGTGTCCAATTCGGATTCGATGACGACTCCTTCAGCCGGTTTCTCGGGGTCGGTCGTGAGATCGGCCAATTCTGCGACCAGATTGATGAGGTCGAGCAATTCGGCGATGTTCTCCCCGGTCAGGTTGGAGATGGCCACACATGGCACGTCTCCGCCCCAGCCCTCGACGTAGATCTCATGTTCACCTAGGGATTGCTTGGTCTTTTCAACATTGGCGTTGGGCTTGTCTGTCTTGGTGATGGCGACCACGAATGGGATCTTGCTCTCTTTGATGACGTTGTATGCTTCGATGGTCTGCGGTTTGACGCCGTCCTCGGCCGAGACGATCAGGATGGCGACATCGGCTGCTTCGGCTCCGCGCTCGCGTATATTGCAGAAAGCCTCGTGGCCGGGCGTGTCCAGGAATGTGATCGGATGCGTGAGGCCGTCGCTCGAGACATGTTCCACTTGATACGCGCCGACATGTTGGGTGATGCCGCCAGCTTCTCCGGCCACCACGTTAGATTTACGGATATAGTCCAAAAGGGAGGATTTGCCATGGTCGATATGACCCATGACTACGACCACAGGCGGACGTTTCATCGTACCAGCAAGCGGGCGGACCAGGTTGTTACCGGGTTTGATGGGCATATTAGTAGGATTTTTAGTGTAGCAGAAAAGAGACGGTTTGACAAGAATAACCAAGCGTTGTTTATTGTTCTACAATTTTATTCTGACGAGCGAGGACGTGTGACTGCGGAGCAGACACAACGTCCGAGTCGAAGTCAGAACACAGGGGTTCAATACCCTTTATTCCGTAAGCTTCATCTTTGCGCTCTCCAACGCCTCTTTTTCTTCATCCGACAATTCATGCTCGCTCGCGTGGTTCTTGACCGGCTTGGCGAAGACGCTGACATGATCGCGGCCATACAGGCTGGAGACGATGACGCCATCGCCGTGCTCGTTCAGGAAGGCCGTGGCGAAGCTCTGATTGCCGCCGGCACCTTGGCCTTGGAAAGGATTGAAACGGACGGTATGCACCGATTGTACGCTCTTCTTCAGTCGAGATTCTACTGTAGTCAGGTAGGTTTCCATTTCAGTCCGAAACGATTCAAGTTCCTTCAATCCTGACCCTACGAAGGTGAGCGAATCTTTGATGTTCTCCGAATCGATTCCGATCAGGAATCGGCGAAGCTTCAGATGCATGGAGATGACTATGACTAGGAGGACCACCGTCGCGATCGCCAATACGACGATTACCGGGAAAAGCGGGTCGAATATAAAAGTAGAAATCATGATTCGAACATTATACACTTTTCCGCCGACCAGTATAGCGGCTACGATTTTTACATGCTAGATTTGATAATATGTTCAAACGCCGGATCTATCTAGATTACGCTTCGCTTACACCTATCGACCCTAGCGTCCTTCGCGAGATGAAGAGATTTTCTGCGCCTAAATACGCCAATCCGTCATCGCTTTACGGGGAAGGCGTCAATGCCAAGAAGGCTCTGGAAGAAAGCCGGAAGAAAGTCGGCGAATTCATTCACGGACATTCAGACGAAATAGTGTTCACGAGCGGAGGCACCGAGTCGAACGGCTTGGCGCTCGAAGGCGTTTATCGGGCGGCATATGTGGCGCAGGACGGGCTTCGAAACGACATCGAAAAGCCGCATCTCATCATTTCCGCTGTAGAACACTCTTCAGTAATAGAATACGCCAACATGATGGAAAAGCACGGCGTAGAAGTCACGCGCCTTGGAGTAGATTCTTGCGGACTCATTTCGCTCGATGAACTAAAGAAGGCGATCAAGCCGAATACGTTTTTGGTCTCCATAATGACTGTCAATAATGAGATCGGGAATGTTCAGCCGATTCGGGAGATCGCCAAGGTGATTCGACGTGCAAAAGAAGAACTTAATCGCGACCGCTTGGCGGAGGGACTTTCCCCGAAATATCCTCTTTTCCACACCGACGCCGCTCAAGCCGCGCTTTACTTCGATTTGAATGTCGAGAAGCTCGGCGTCGATTTGCTGACGCTCGATGGAAGCAAAATCTACGGACCTCGCGGCATCGGTGCGCTCTACGTGAAGCGTGGAACGCCGATCGAGCCGATCATTTACGGTGGCGGCCAAGAAAAGGGGATGAGATCGGGAACCGAAAACATTCCAGCTATTGCAGGATTCGCCAAGGCATCGGAATTAGCGGCGGCTGACCGTGAAAATGAGGCGGTCAGGATCGAAGGATTGAACCGTGACTTTCTTCAAGATCTTCTAAAGATAAGACCCGATATTTCTGTTAATGGCTGGTCTAAGGTGTCAGTGGAGGATCAGTCCTTTGCCTTCGCTACCCCGCACATCTTGAACGTTTCCATCCCTGGAATCGACAATGAATTCTTCGTCTTGCAGTTGGATGCAAAGGGAATTGCTGTTTCCACTAAAAGCTCGTGTCTTCGTGACCAAGATGAATCCTATGCATTGAAGGCTATAGGTGCAGACAGTAAGACCTCGATTCGCTTTTCCTTCGGCAGGTGGACGAGCAAGAGTGATGTCAGAGCCGTTCTTCGACGAATCGGGGCACTCCTCACGCTAGGAAATTTTCATTGACAGGAATGTTGTAATTAGTTGTATAATGAAGAGAAAATATGGCTCTGCTAAGT
>PMZP01000043.1 GCA_003170325.1 Candidatus Tayloriibacteriota bacterium | reverse complement strand
CTATAAACTCATGAAAAACATAACAAAATATCTTATTGGAATAACTACGGCTCTGGCGCTTACTGCCGCCGTGGCAGTGCCGGCTTTCGCCGCGAATAATCAGTCCGGCGGCGAGTCTTCCGGCGACAGGTCTTACAATAGTAATGTCAATAGAACCGGCATGTGGACAGGTCAGCCGGGTCAAGGTCGGGGAATGATGGGAGCGAGCGTAGGCATGCGCCCGGGAATATTCGGGACAGTTTCGGCCATTAACGGCAACATCCTGACAGTAGTCGGACGCGGTCCGGGAACCAATCAGGCCAGCACTACTTACACAGTCGATGCTACGAATTCCACAGTCGTCAAGAATAACGCCACGACGACGATCTCCGCAGTATTGGTCGGAGACACTGTCTCTGTGCGAGGCACGGTTTCTGGTACAAATGTGACTGCCACTTCCATCCGCGACGGTCTCATGATGCGCGGATCGGGATATGTTGGACCCGACGGAAACAAAGATTTGGGCGGAGATAAACGGACAGGTACAAGCCCTTGGCCGACACAGAACCCGATCATCAAAGGCAACGGCCAGCCGGTGGTAGCGGGAACAGTGGCGACGGTGAGCGGGAGCACGCTGACCATCACTACGACCAGCAACGTGACTTACACCATCGATGCCACCAATGCGACCATCGCCAAGGGTAACGCCACCAGTACGATCTCAAATTCATCTGTAGCTGTCGGTGATTATGTGGTCGTCCAAGGAGTGATCAATGGCACGTCAGTGACTGCTTCCTCAGTCATCGATCAACCGGCGAATCCGGCAAACGGAAAGAACGGCTATGGCATGGGCCGTGGTGCAGCCGGCGGCGGATTATTTGGATCCATCGGCCAATTCTTCAAGCATCTCTTCGGATTTTAAAAGCAACGCGTACATGAATCATTCGTGTCGATCCAAGGCGGGGGAGCGATCCTCCGCTTTTGGTTTGGACCGATTGGCGTATCGGCATGCTGGCGCGGTATACTATTGACGCGTAACAAGATCAACATGGATTGGAGAAAGCATTTTTTACAAATACCCGAAACCACTGAGGTCAGGATGGGTATTTTTTTGTTGTTCATCTGTACGCTGGCTTTGGGGCCTTATCTGCTATCATACAAACCGATCAAGCCGGCAGTTCTCGAAATTACGAAGCCGACTATTTTTGCTTCTTCTCTCAAAGAAATAACGCACGGCGATACGAGAAAGAAGCAGGTCATCTTCACCTTCGATGGTGGCGATGGAATCCAATCGGCTGACCAGATCTTGGCCGTGCTGGCCAAACATCAGGTCAAAGGGACGTTCTTCCTGACGGGGAAATTCATCGAGGCCAATCCGGAATTGGTCAAACGTATGGCCGCCAGCGGAAATGAGATCTTCAACCATACCTACGACCATCCTCACTTGACTCAATCATCCGACGGTGAGATAGCCGGAGAGCTTCAGAAAATGGAGTCCGTCTTGGAGGCCACGACCGGAATCTCGCCACGGCCATATTTCCGCGCGCCGTATGGCGATCGAGATCAAAGAGTTCTAGGTGAGGCTTTTAAAGTTGGATATGAATCGGTCTACTGGTCGATAGACGCTCGCGATTGGGAAGAGTCGACTGGGGAGACGGCGGCAGAGGTCCATGACAACATCATCTCCAATCTGGCGCCCGGAAACATCTACCTCATGCATATAGGAGACGCTATCACCGGTTCCATTCTGGACGAGGTCTTCACAGAGATCGAAAATCGTGGCTATCGTCTGGTCTCATTGACGCAAGGCTTGTAAGGATAAACTAATCTCGGTGAGTGATGCCTTCGAGCGACCATGCAACTATCAGTCGCTGTTGAGCGTTTTCGAGTGGGCACTCCATTGCATGGGAACGAGGAGGCATCATTCACCGAGTTCGAGATTCTTGCCAATACATAGTATTGTCTATATACTGTACTTCATCATGAATACAAAACGCTTTTTCTTTTGGCTCTGTTTCATCATCGTCATCGGGCTCATCGTCTGGGGTCTCATCGTGGCTATGAATAAGGGCAGCGGCGGGACAAATCTGGCCGCGCCAGCACCGGTCTCCGTTGCTGATCATGTACTCGGATCATCGACTGCTCCTGTAACGCTCATCGAATACAGCGACTTCCAATGTCCGGCCTGCGAAACTTACTATCAATTGGTAAAGCGGCTCTACGACGAGTCTTCTTCGACAATGCGCCTGGTCTATCGACAATTCCCGCTTGATAATCTACTCGGTAATGGGCAGGTTCAGCATCCGAATGCCGATGCGGCGGCTTGGGCTTCCGAAGCTGCCGGTGTCCAAGGTAAGTTCTGGCAAATGCATGACGAATTATTCGCCAATCACACTGACTGGACAGAGCTTGCCGATCCACTCTCGGTATTCCAAGGATATGCCACCAAGATCGGGCTTGACTTGGGTAGATTCAAGACCGATATGTCCTCCAGCACCCTCCATGACTTTGTCTCTGCGGAAAAAGACGAAGGTATCCATCTCGGCATCAATCAGACTCCGACTTTCTTTATCAACGGCAAAGTGATAACCAATCCCCAGGGCTATGAACAATTTAAAGCGCTTATTGACGCGGCGGCTACAAGCAGTACCCAATAAAGTCATCATATTGGTGCTGATAATCGCTATCATCGGTTTTGCCGATGCCTCCTATCTCTCCGTCGAACATTTCCAGAATGTCATCCCACCATGTTCGTTGACCGGCGGCTGTGAGAAAGTTCTGACCAGTTCTTTTAGCACGTTGCTGGGAATTCCGGTTTCGTTGCTCGGGGCGATCTATTATCTCTTGATCGCCATTGGCCTATTCTCCTTTCTAGAAAGCAAGAATCACGAAGTTCTCCGAGTCACCTTACTGCTGACCATTCTCGGACTATTAGCCTCGCTCTGGTTCGTATTCTTGCAGGTATTCATCCTACATTCTTATTGCGTCTATTGTATGGGATCGGTGGCAACGTCGACTCTCTTGTTCATTTGCGCGGTGGTCATCTTCGAGAGGTATGAGAAGTCGCTGGAACTATAAGGTTAGTATTAAGTATGGGTATTAGGTATTAAGTATGGAAAAAATATCAAAAATTCAGATAACAGGTTCCGAGGCGGATTACGAGCTTCTGGACTGCGGAGAAGGGGAGAAGCTGGAACGATTCGGTTCATTCGTTTTGTCGCGCCCGGACCCGCAAGCCCTGTGGCACAAGCGATCACCTGTGACTGAATGGAAAAAGGCCGACGGTTCATTCACGGACAGTTGGAACGTCAAGAAGACATTACCGGACAAGTGGCAGATCTCATTTGGCGGATTGAAATTGTGGATCCGGCCTTCCTCCTTCAAGCATGTCGGGCTTTTTCCGGAACAGTCGTCGAATTGGGAGTGGTTGAAGAGCACAATTACGTCCGCTCCTCATGACGATATTGAAGTTCTAAATTTATTCGGCTACACTGGTGGCGCTTCATTAGCCTGCGCGCAAGCCGGAGCGAAAGTCGTGCATATCGATGGATCGAAAGTCGCTCTGACCTGGGCGCGGGAAAACGCGGAATTATCGGGACTTGAAAAGAAACCTGTGCGCTGGATACTCGACGATGCGCAGGCTTTCGTCAAGCGTGAAGTCAAGCGCGGACGCAAATACGCAGGCATCATCATGGACCCGCCGGCCTTCGGCCATGGTCCGGACAATGAATTATGGAAGATCGAAGAGAATCTATTACTATTGATAGACGATTGCCTGAAGATCCTGGCCGATAAGCCGATATTCTTCTTGGTCAACGGCTACTCATCGGGATACTCGGCGGTCGCTTATGAGAATGTGCTGAAGCCATTATTAGAGAAGTTCGGTGGCAAAATCGAAATAGGGGAGCTGGCGATAGGGGAAACTCGAAATCCAAAATCCGAAATCCAAGACAAATCTGAAATTGGAAATTCGACGTTTGAATCCGAGAGACTTCTGCCTTGCGGGATCTTTGCCAGGTGGTCGCAATAGTAGAGCCATAGATATGCCTACTGATTAATTTTATTTCACAGCTGTGGTAGACTGCTTTTATGTCAACCCTCATTCTAGACGGCAGAGCTACGCGCGACGCGCTCATTCCCGGACTCATGAAAAGAGTTCAGGCGCTTTCGTATGTGCCGACGCTGGCGATTATTCAAGTCGGTGACAGGCCTGATTCGACGGCCTTCATTCGGGCCAAGAAAGCTTTCGCCAAGAAGATCGGCATCGGCGAGAAGCATATCCAGACGACTGAAACAGTCTCGCAGAGCGAATTGATAGACATCATCAAGGAATGTAATGCCGACAAGGGCATTCACGGCATCATCGTACAGTTGCCATTGCCGATCCATCTGGACCGTGATGCGGTCATCGATGCTATCGAACCAAAAAAGGACGTCGACGCCCTGACCGCCTGGAGTGTCAAACGCTGGCTAGAGGGTAGGGAAGACGCCATCATGCCGGCCACCGCCCGCGGGATCAGGACATTTCTCAAGATGTATAAGATCGACCTGTTCGGTAAGAAGGTAACTGTCATAGGACGTTCGATGCTGGTCGGCAAGCCGCTCATCACCATGTGCTTGAATGAGAATGCCACGGTCACGGTCTGCCACAGCAAGACTCCCGACCTGGCTAAGGAGACTAAATGGGCCGATGTGCTCATCGTGGCCGCCGGAAAGCAGGGACTCATACAGGCCAAGCACGTGAAGAGAGGTCAAGTCATCATCGACGTCGGCATCAATTCGGTGACTGGCGAAAAACTTGACGATGAGATCGAAGGTGTCCGCCTAGTCGGTGATGTCGATTTTGAGAAGGTCTCAAAGAAGGTCGCGGCTATCACGCCGGTACCGGGCGGAGTCGGACCGATGACGGTATTTTCGTTATTTGAGAATCTGGTGGATCTATGCGCGGGTATGAATTGAAAAATTGCTTTATAATCCATATAACTTATTAATTAACATTTAATCATCATGAATATCCCTACAAAATTTTGGAACGTCGCGACTGTCTTCGTGATCGTCATGATCGTCGCAGCAGGACTGGCCGCCATCAGAATGGCCAAATCCATCGCCTATGTCGGCGTCAATCCGACGCAAACCAATACCATCAACGTGAATGGCACCGGCGACGCCGTGGCTATTCCCGACGTGGCCACCTTTTCATTCTCGGTGACGCAAACAGCGAAGACAGTTACCGATGCCCAGACGGCGGCTACTACCAAGATCAATGCCGCTATCAAAGCAGTCAAAAACGGCGGCGTGGCCGATAAGGATATCCAGACCATCGATTATTCCATAAATCCGCATTACGAATATCAGACGGCAGTTTGTCCCAATCAAGCGACGAGCGGCGCGGCTATATATTGTCCGTCCGGCAAGCAGGTCCTAACCGGTTACGATGTCAGCGAGTCAGTTCAAGTCAAGATCCGCGACCTTTCCAAGGCTGGCGCTTTGTTCACCACCATCGGAGGATTGGGAGTTCAGAATGTGAACGGATTGACTTTCTCGGTTGATGATCCGGATAGCGTCAACGCGGCGGCTCGCGCCAAAGCTATCTCTGACGCGCAATCGAAGGCCAGTCAGCTAGCCAAGCAGTTAGGCGTTCGTCTGGTTCGCATCGTCAGCTTTTCGGAGAATAACAATCAGCGTGGGCCGATCGCCTATGGGTTGGGCATGATGAAGACAGATTCCGTCGCCGCCGCTCCGGCAACTGCTCCGGAGATAGCAACAGGCGAGCAGAAGGTGACGGACACGGTGGAGATAACGTACGAGATACAGTAAGAAATCTGAAATACGAATATCGAAATCCGAGATCGGTGAGCCTTGATTAAATTGGGGCGTAATGATACTATAGTGGGGTAATGCCCCGAAGGGGTTTTTTAATAGAACTTCCGCTTACAGCCTTAAAGCGACCAACCACCATGAATCGATTAAGCAATTACGTGAAGGAAACGCGCGCCGAGATGAGCCATGTCAATTGGCCGTCGCGGGAGCAGACGATCAGATTCACCACCCTGGTGATCCTAGTGTCATTGGCCACGGCGGCTTTGCTCGGTTTGTCCGACTTCGTATTCTCAAGGCTCCTGACTCTGTTGTTCTAAATTTTCAATTTATTATCATGACCAAACAAAACATAACAGGCGAAAGAAATTGGTATGCCATCCACACCTACGCTGGCTATGAGAACGCCGTTGCGCGCAACCTGAAACAGCGCATCGAGTCGCTGGGCATGGAGGACAAGATCTTCGCCGTCATCGTTCCGACCGAAAAGAAGATCAAGGTCAAAGGCGGCAAGCGTGTCGAAGAGGAGGAGAAGATATATCCCGGTTATGTCCTGGTCGACATGATCGTGACCGATGATTCTTGGTATGTCGTAAGAAACACCCCGAGAGTGACCGGATTCGTAGGAGCCGGAGTCTCGCCGGTGCCCCTGGAGACCAAGGAAGTGGAGACTCTGTTCGCACGCATGCAAAAAGGCGATACCCAGCACTCCATCGATCTTTCACCTGGTGACTTGGTCAAGGTGGCTGACGGACCATTCAAGGACTTCGAAGGCAAAGTGGCGGAAGTCGACACCCAGCGAGGCAAGATCAAAGTCTTGGTCTCGATGTTCGGAAGGGAAACGCCGGTAGAGCTAGATTTCTTGCAAGTGAAGAAGGTTTAGAGCATAATACGAATCCGCGGATATTATACGAATGCCACTAATAACGAATACATCAACATGGCCAAAAAAATCATCAAAAAGGTAAAAGTCATCGCTCCGGCAGGGAGAGCCACGCCCGCGCCTCCTCTCGGTCCGACTCTGGGCCAGGCCGGCGTCAATATCGGAGATTTTACCAAGAAGTTCAATGAAGCCACCAAGGATAAGATCGGCGACATGATCCCAGTGGTCATCACCGTCTACGAAGACCGCACTTACAGCTTCGTCCTGAAGACGCCGCCGGCATCCAGTTTGATCCTCAAGGCTTTGAAGAAAGAAAAGGGTTCCGGCAAGCCGAATACCTCGAAGGTCGGCACTATCACCAAGGCTCAACTCAAGGATATTGCCGAGAAGAAAATGCCTGATCTCAATGCAAATACCATTGAGGCGGCCATGAAGACCATCGCCGGCACGGCTAGGCAGATGGGAGTTGATGTCAAGTAGACAGTTGTCTGTGAAAATGGGGCGAAGGCCTCATTTTTGTACCTCGTATTCTGTGAGCAATGTCCCGCCTTCGGTCCTAATCGAATTAACAAGTTTCAATTTGAAGTCCATATCTTCTTTGAAGAGCCTTATGCCGTTGCCGAAAATTACCGGTTCGACGGTCAGGTAGAGCCTATTGACCAGTCCGAACTTCATGAACATGGTGTAGATCTGCGAACCGCCGCAGATGGCGACTTCCTTGAAACCGCGCGATTTCAGTTCCTGCAATAATTCAGCGGGGCTCTTCTTGGTTAGTTCAACGCCGGCCGGAAGATTGGCGATGGGCTCGGGTGAATAGACGATATTTAGCCGTTCCTTCAAGGCCTTGCCTCCCAAGGTCATCCAAGTATTTTGGCCCATGACGACCACGCCGGCTTTTTTGGTCAGCTCGACGAAGCGCTTCTTGTCTTCCTTGCTCGTCCAGACCGTCGAAGGCGCCGTCGGATTCTTGGCGATGTATCCGTCAGCGGAGAGGGCGGCGATGATGAATGCTTTTATCATTGTTATGTATTATACTACACGCCATGAGCACTAAAACAAAGTACCAGCGTCCCTCTTGGGATGAATATTTCATGAGCATAGCTGAACTGGTCGGCAGTAGGGGAACATGCGATCGTGGCAGATCAGGATGTGTCGTTGTAAGGGACAAGAGAATACTGGTGACCGGATATGTAGGATCTCCGGCCGGTCTAGAACACTGCGACGACATCGGACATGAGATGCATAAAGTCATTCACGACGACGGTTCCCAATCCGATCATTGTGTTCGGACTGCCCATGCAGAACAGAATGCCATAGCGCAAGCTGCAAAACTGGGAGTATCGGTTGACGGAGCGACGCTCTATTGTCACATGGTACCATGTTATACCTGCGCTAAACTGCTTATAAATGCCGGCATCAAGAAGGTCGTTTCGCTCAAGGATTACCATGCCAGCAAAAGGAGCAAAGATATCTTCGATCAAAGCGGAATCAAACTCCAGATAGTCAAACATGAAGTCGAAGACTATCTTCACGATCGTTTACCCCAGGCAGTGCCCGAGAAATGAAGATAAGGATTAAAAAAATGCATCCAGATGCTCGAATACCGGCATATGCCCACAAAGGCGATGCGGGAATGGATCTATACACAGTAGAACCTTTCGAGCTAGAACCAGGTGAGCGCAAATCGGTGCCGCTTGGTCTTTCGATTGAAATTCCCGAAGGGCATGTTGGACTTATTTGGGATAAAAGCGGCCTTTCGCACAAATACGGAATAAAGAACTTTGGCGGAGTCATCGATTCCGGTTACAGGGGGGAAGTCCACGCCGGTATAATGAATCTTTCCGACAAGTTTTTCAGCTTCGAGAAGGGCCACAAGATTGCACAATTGCTCATACAGAAGATCGAGAATATCGAATTCGAAGAGACTGACGAGCTTTCAGATACGGATAGGGGCCAGAACGGATTTGGTAGTAGCGGAAAATAAAAATCCCCGAGGTTGATCGGAGAATTTGATGAGAAAAACCGGATCGAAGATCAGACTGCCATCTTTGCTTTTATAGGCGGGTGATATTTGTAATCTTCAAGCTTGACGAGGCTCGTAATATCCTCTGGTCCATTGAATTTTGCGACATCGACGTCATTCAAGGACTTTACCGATGGATTGAGCCAAAGATTCGGAAGAGGAAATGGATCCCGTGCCAGCTGTTCCTTCACAGCATCAAAGTGATCGTGGTAGATGTGCACGTCTCCAAGCGTCAAGATCAGTTCGTCGGGTTTGAGATCTGTCATTTGAGCTATGATATGGAGCAGAAGCGCGTACGAGGCGATGTTGAACGGAACTCCCAGAAACATGTCACAGCTACGCTGGAACATATGCAAGGAGAGCTTTCCGTCAGTCACGAAGAACTGGAAGATCATGTGGCAAGGGGGAAGGGCCATTTCCTCGATCTCTCCAGGGTTCCAGGCAGTGACGATCAAACGTCGGTCATTTGGGTCTTTCTTTATCTTCTCGATGATCTGCGCCAACTGGTCAACAGTACCGTCGTCCGGCTTTCGCCAAAACCGCCACTGGATTCCGTAGACGCGGCCTAGATCGCCATCGAACTTTGCTTTGGGTTTCCAGTAATCGGAGTTTGCGTTGGCCGTCCAGATCTCGCATCCAAGCTTCTGAAGGACCTTGTTATCATTGCTACCGGACATGAACCAGAATAATTCCGCTGCTACAGTCCGGAAGGCCAGCTTTTTCGTTGTCGTAGCCGGAAATCCGTCGGCCATGCTGAAACGAAGCTGTCTCGTGAAGAGGCCGCGTGTCCAGCCGTTACGACCCTGGCGGTCCGCACCTTTGTCCATTATTTCTTTGAGCAAAGAGTTATAGTTTCTCATATGTCAATTATACATCGTTGTCTGATTGATTTATACTCCTTATCTGTTAGTATGGCAATGGAAGGCTTATGAAAAAAACTGTAAAACATAAACTAATCGTCCTTGAAGGTGGTGATGGAGCAGGTAAGGCTACACAAGCTTCGCTTTTGATCAAGACGCTTAAAAGACTAGGCCATACTGTAACTTACTTTGACTTTCCGCGTTACGACCAATCATTTTTTGGGCATTTGACTGGTCGAGCGCTACGCGGTGATTTTGGTGATTTCCGCCACATGTCGCCGTACATTTCCTCGCTTCCTTACATGCTTGATCGATTTACGGCGTTGCCGGAAATCGAAATTGCTTTAAACAAGGGGATAGTCATTTGCAATCGTTATACATCAAGTAGCATGGCGTTTCAGGCTACAAAGTTGACCGGCAAGCCGAAGAAAGACATTATCCAATTTGTCGAACGGGCCGAATATGATGAATTGGGTCTCCCGAGACCGAACTTAGTCATATACTTACATGTACCACCTACGTTTTCTTTCGAAATGATCGCGCGAAAAGCCAGTCGCAATTATCTCGGAAAGAAAAACGGCACTCGTGACCAGCACGAAAAAGATCGTGATTTTCAAGAAGCGACAGTTAGGACGTATCTACAGTTAGTTCGAACAAAACCAGATTGGAAAAAGATCGACTGCTGTGAGCGTGGAGGGAAGCTGCTTTCGCCTGAAGCAATCCATGAGATGGTTATGGTGGTGGTGAAGGAGTGCGTTCTGTGAAAAAGTCGTGGCGTGAAATCTGTCTCGGCAGGTCTTTTTTGTTGACTATTTACGTCCTTGCTGTAGTCTGGGTTAAGATAAAGTACTAAAAAACCATATACAAATGAAAAATGACCAAATGCATAGGCGTGGAAAACCGGTCCTCGGCGTCGATTTGGATGATGTGATCCTCGATTTTAACGAATCGTTGCAAGCCTTTCACAACTCCAGGTTTGGAACGTCCGTCCGACGCGAAGATGTAGTGACCTATGACATCGAAAAGATTTGGGGTTGTTCGGCAGAGGAAGCCTCGAGGAGGATCTTCGATTTCTGTCGCTCCGATGAGCACTCTATGGCCAGTCCAGTGTCGGGCGCCTTTGAAGGAGTTAGACATCTGGGCAAGTCTCACGAGCTCAATGTCATCAGCTCGCGCGGAGATCAAGTCAAGGATCCAACGCTTCGCTGGATACGCAAGCACTTTGATGGCCATTTTGCTTCCATCGTGCTCACCAATCAGTACTTCGGGCTTCCGGAGAAAGTCCGTAGTAAGGCTGACGTCTGTCGGGAGCTCGGCGTCGGCGTGATGATCGAAGACTCGATGTCGCAAGCCAAGGAAATCGCGGCGTCAGGTTGCAGGGTACTGCTCCTGGACTGCCCATGGAATCAGGGAGATTTGCCCGAGAACGTGACGAGGATATATTCATGGAAGGAGATCGTGGCTCATCTCCGTTAGGTTTCACCTCACGGTAGTTCGTGAGGCTTCACCTCATCTCACAACCTGTGGATAACTTGGGGGTTGTTTTTAATCTGGTTGGGAGTAGTCTTTGAATCAGAACGGATTTGAATCCGTGAAAATGCTCTGTGTGAGCTAGGCTACGTGCCACGCCGGTTAAAGGCGACGCAGTAATTGGTTGTGCTTGTAGGAGTTCCACTTTATTACGCACTTCTCAACCGTCGCCGCCGGCCCATTTCCTTGCGAAGTTGTGATGGGAGTTAAGTTGATGCTTGTTGGATAGGGCCCTCGGCCCCGGACTGTCGATTCGCTGCGACAGTCCGCTATTTTTTTTCCGCATTTTTTATATGGCAAAGAACGTGATACGATACTTTCATGAAAGATATTCAAGTAAAGAAACTCATAGAAGCCGAGAAGAAGCGCCAGAAGAAAGTCATCAATCTGATCGCTTCGGAGAATTACGTTTCCAAGGATGTGTTGGAAGCGCTCGGATCTGAATTGACCAATAAATACGCCGAAGGCTACGCCGGCAAGCGCTATTACGGCGGAAACGAGATTGTCGACAAGATCGAGCAACTTTGCGTTGACCGAGCTCTAAAACTTTTCAATCTAGACCCGAATGAATGGCACGTGAATGTGCAACCGCTCTCTGGTTCGCCGGCCAACCTAGCTGTATTCACTGCCTTGGTGCCGCGGGGAGGTGTGATGCAAAAAGACGGGACGACTAGCATTACCGGAAAGATCATGGGCATGGCACTCGATCAGGGCGGTCACTTGACTCATGGGCAGAAAGTTTCGGCCACTGGTAAATTCTGGCAGCAGATCCCTTACGGGCTCGACCAGACTACCGAGACCATAAATTACGACCAGCTCCGCGAATTGGCTATGAAGGAAAAGCCGACCATCATCGTTTCCGGTTACACTGCATATCCGCGGATCATCGATTGGAAGAGGATGAGGGAAGTGGCTGATGCCGCCGAATCGATTATGATGGTGGATATGTCGCATATAGCCGGGTTAGTGGCCGGAGGAGTCTATCCTTCGCCATTTGATTATGCCGACGTGGTGACTACTACGACTCATAAAACATTGAGAGGCCCACGTGCGGCTCTGATCTTTGTGAAAAGGGATGCCCGCGAATTGAATAAGAAGATCGATAAGGCGGTTTTCCCAGGATTGCAGGGAGGTCCGCATGTCAATCAGATTGCCGCGGTGGCGGTGGCATTGAAGGAAGCGGCGACGCCGGCTTTCCGAAAATACGCCATTCAAGTCGTGAAGAACGCCAAAGTCCTGGTCGACGAATTGGAGAAGCGCGGCTGGCGGCTGATCTCCGGCGGAACTGATTCGCATTTGATACTAGTCGACACTTGGAATGACGGCAAGAAGAGGGAACCATTGGTCGTGACTTCAGCCACCAAAGCTGAGGCTGGCGCTGGAGCCATTACCGGCAAAGAGGCCAGCGACAGGTTGGAGAAACACGGCATCATCGTCAACAAGAACGCTATCCCTTTCGATAAGAGACTGCCAGCTGATCCCTCGGGTATCCGCCTAGGCACTGCCGCCGAAACGACCAGAGGCCGCAAAGAAAAAGATTTCAAGGCGATCGCCAAAAAGATAGATGAGATTTTGAGGAAGTAGTGAAATAAAAAAACGCAGGCCCGGCGAGAGACCTGCGTTGGTCGTCGATGCACGGCTGGCGGCCAAACATCGAACAACCGAAAGAAATTGCGCGGATTCCCGGGTGGAGTACCCGAGAACCCGCGTGCGGTGGTTTTTATTTGTAGGGTGTCACTCAATTCACCCTGGAGACTTTCAAGCCTCGATGGCTGGATATACTTCTAGATATATTTCCAGCTCAACGCCGAAGATGAGGAACCGAAGGCCGTTTAAGAACACACCCGTGCTCTAATTGTATAACAAACGTCCTCCTAGCGAGGAGGTCGGTGTTTACCGGGCAAGTCTCCTAGGGCCCGTTTTGAATAAGCGTCTGGTTGGTATTATATTGCTTTTATTAGAATTGTCAAGGTTTTAGGCAGATAAATGACATTTTTGCTACAATGGCAAGATGAGAAACGAGATTACAAAGCAATTGAGGGAGATTTTAAGCGCCTTAGGCGTGGATGCGAAGATGGGCGGCGATGCTGAAGGTGTGGCTGGCGGAGCTCTCGGCTCGATCAAGCTCGACTATCCGGAAAATCCCGAACACGGCGACTTCACGACTAATGCGGCTATGGTCTATGCCAAGAAACTCGGGTCATCGCCGAAAGCTCTGGCGGAAAAGATTGTGGCCGGATTCACGGCGAAAATGCCGGAATGTATAGAAAGTGTCAGCATCGCCGGACCAGGCTTCATTAACTTTAAAGTGAAGGATGAAGTGATCGCTAGGGAAGTCTTGCACTTTAGTTGGCTAAAGTCGGATAAAAAAACTGGACCCATTCTCATCGAATACACCGACCCAAACACATTCAAGGTATTTCATATCGGTCATCTGATGTCCAATGCTATAGGGGAATCGTTGTCGCGACTGATCGAATCTTCAGGCGCTAAAGTAATTCGCATTTGCTACGCCTCGGATATTGGTTTGCATATCGCCAAAGCTATCTGGGCGGTTCAACGCCATTTGGACCTCATTCCTAAGGATTCAGCATCTATTCAAGAGAAGACCGATTTCCTGGGGAAGATGTATGTGGAGGGGACGATCGCGTATGAGAAAACATCAGCGATTGGAGACGACAATGGATCTTCTGCCAAGAATGAGATCGACGCTCTCAACAAAGTCTTGTACCAGAAGTCCAGTCTGGAAGTGAACGNNATGGAGCATCGAACATTTCAATGAATTGTACGAGAAGCTGGGTACTGATTTTGACGACGTGATATACGAAAGCCAGATGGCGTCGATAGGATTGGAGATCGTCAAGAAGTTCCTGAAGAAAGGCATATTCGAAGAGAGCCAGGGTGCGACGGTCTTCAAGGGCGAAGATCACGGATTGCATACTCGCGTCTTCGTGAGCTCGCAGGGCATTCCGACCTACGAGGCAAAAGATCTCGGCTTGAATGTCACCAAGTTCGATAAGTATCCTGATGCAAGCCAATCGATAATAGTCACGGCTAGTGAGCAGAACGATTACTTCAAAGTGCTTTTGAAAGTATTGTCGCTCATAGACGAGAAGAATGGAGCGAAGACGATGCATATCGGCCATGGCATGATGCGATTCGCTTCAAGCAAGATGTCTTCGCGAACGGGGAATGTCGTCACGGCCGATTCACTGATCGGCGACTTGAAGCAAATGGTCATGGAAAGGATCGCCGATCGCGGATTCGATCCGGCCGAATCCGAAGAGATCTCGATGATCGTCGCCATCGGTGCCATCAAATACAGCATCCTCCGCTCATCGATCGGCAGCGACATAGTCTTCGATTCGGCGTCTTCTATCTCATTCGAAGGCGATTCCGGACCGTATCTGCAGTATTCGGCTGTCAGGGCGCAGTCGATATTGGAAAAGGCAGGAGTAGTAGGAGGTTTCTCCAGTCCTGCGGGCGCTACCGCTGGCTCCAATCCTCGGACTATCGAAACCCCTACTACTCCTGCTTTTAAGATACCAAATACGATAGGGTTGCTAGAAAAATTAATTGTTCGGTTCGCAGATGTTGCGGAGCGAGCGCGATTGGAATACGCGCCACAGATCGTAGCTAATTATCTCATCAACTTGGCCGGCGCCTTCAATAGTTTCTATGCCTCGCAGACTATCATCGACGAGAAAGATCCGCTGTCGCCGTACCGCTTGGAGTTGACGAAGGTGTTTCAAAAAGTAATGACCGACGGATTGTGGTTGCTCGGAATAAAGGTGCCGAAGAAGATGTAGGGTGAGGATATGGCATAAAAAATCCGAGATGCTTGGTGCGTCTCGGAGCGGTGTAACTTAATCAGTGTCGTTTCTACGGTTCGGCATCATCTCTGAGAAGCTGAATGGTGAATACATCAAAGAATGCCATTTTCTGACGGATTTCCCTTCTGGTTTCCAGGAGCCCTTCGATGTGGCGCTGTTTGATATTGATGGTAGTTGTAAATGCAGAGTGTAGACTATCGATTATTTTCGTTGCGATGCATCCATCACGAACATTTGAGCTGTTGACCAACCCAGTGAGGTCCAATTCTTCAAGCGCTACGGGAAAAGCTTCGATGGCCTTTGTGACATAAATGACTTTACTGAAACTGCTGAGTGGCTGTTTTACTCTGTAGGTAGTGAATACCACGAAAAATGTTGACCTGATCGTCATGACAAGAATAAAGTCGTAATGAGATCCCTCTGGCGGCCGCTGTATCTGTTCTTTGATACGTGGGTCAGAACTGAAGGAACACACTGTCATGCATTTACCGCTACTTGTCAGGTCGGTATGCAACCGGTTGCATTGGCCATGCGTAAGGAAGCTCTTCGCAGTCCGGAATTCCCATTTGAGAGCATCAAAAGGAATTTGCATGGCAGAAAGATACTTGAGTTGCGGCCCGATATCTTTGAGCACGGTGTTCAGAGTTCTTAACCAGTCGTCGTGAGTTAACTGGTCGTGGGAGTATTTCGTGCCATGCACAAAATCGACAGGGCGAAGCATTTGGCTGCTGGACGTATCCATTTTCAGGCCTTTCTTTTTGTTTGGTTGTTTAACTTTCGAAGAACGCTGTGCTCCGGACGAATCCTGAATCACACATAGTTCTCATCAAAAACTAGCCCATTTTCACTGTTAATGCAAGAGTTCTGTTTGCCAATTATTATATCGCGGTTGTCTAAATTACCTCACCACACCGCTCACGAAGACGCCGAGATAATACGGCCAAACCACTATGGCCAGAATGCTTTGCCATAAGGCTAATTGAAGGAATCCGATAGTGAAGAGCCAACCGATCATCCAGATGCCTCCGAGGAAGCTGTGTTGTTCTACTTTTACTAATGCCATGGTATTTATGATTAATATTTATTAACGCGCACTGCTATACGTGTTGAAAGATTGTAGCACACGTTGAATTAACC
>PMZP01000035.1 GCA_003170325.1 Candidatus Tayloriibacteriota bacterium | reverse complement strand
TTCAAGAAAGAAGCGATCGAATGGAGTTATGAATTGCTGACATCCAAGAGCGAGACACCTGGTGACCGTGGATTCGGACTTGATCCAAATCGACTGTATGTCACTGTCTTTGAAGGCGATTCTAATGCAAAGCGCGATGACGAAGCCGCGGATATTTGGCGCGAGGTATTCAAGAAGAATGGAGTTAACGATGCAAGCGGCGATTCATTGAAAGGTGAGAAGAGCCGCATCTTTTTCATGCCAGCCGACATGAATTGGTGGGAAGCAGGAGAGAATGGTCCATGCGGTCCAGATACGGAGATGTATTATGACATCGGCGATCCCAAGACCGGCAAGCCATTCTTTGGCGGAAAGGGAATCACTCGCGAGCAATTCGTCGAGGCCGATTCCAAGCACCAGGTCGTCGAGGTTTGGAACGATGTCTTTATGCAGTACGAGAAGAAAGACGGAAAGATCATCGGTAATCTTCCGAAACCGTCTGTTGATACCGGAGCTGGTCTTGAAAGACTTGCGATGGCATTAGCGACGCCGCCAGTCGACAATATCTATGATACAGATTTGCTGAAGCCGGTGATGGATAAGATCAGGGAGTATTCTAAGAATTGGGAATTTAGATCAGCGAGGATCGTTGCTGATCACATGAGAGCCGCCGCTTTCATGGTGGCAGATGGAATCATTCCAGATAAAAATGGAAGAGGATATGTTTTGAGAAAAATCATACGTAGAGCTGTTGTCTATTCCGATAAGCTTCAAATGAATAAAGAACAACAGATATCATCAGCTTTAGTGCCTCTGGTTGGGATCATTCAAACTATATATTCAGGAGTGTATAAGTTAATGTCTGTAGATAATGGTGAGTCAATCCGCCGTATTATAGCGGACGAAGAAATCAATTTCCGTATAACACTAAAGCAAGGTCTTAGAGAATTCGAGAAAGGCGTTGATGCATTCACATTGTTCTCAAGCTACGGATTTCCTCTTGAATTGACATTGGAGCTAGCTAAAGAAAAGGGAATCAATATTGATACGAAAGATTTTGACGCTAAATTCAAAGCCCATCAAGCCCTTTCCCGTTCCGGCGCCTCGCAGAAATTCAAGGGAGGACTGGCGGATGCGAATGATCCGATGGTGGTGAGGTATCACACTGCCACACATCTATTGCATCAAGCTCTGCATGATGTTCTCGGCGACGGTGTAATGCAGAAGGGCTCGAATATCACTACAGAGCGATTACGATTCGACTTCACGTATGGTGCGAAGATGACAGATGACGAGAAGAAGAAGGTGGAGAACATCGTCAATGAGAAGATCGCCGCCGCGTTGCCAATGAATCAGATCATAATGCCGCGAGCCGAAGCCGAAAAAACTGGCGCTAGGCACTTCTTCGCTGAAAAATATGGAGATGAGATTTCCGTCTATTTCATCGGACCAGCTTCCAATCCGCCAGTCGTCGAAGACTTAGTCAAAGCTTATTCAAAAGAATTCTGCGGTGGTCCGCATGTCAAGAACACGTCTGAATTGGCCGGACCGGAAGGCAAGTGGCATTTCAAGATCCAGAAAGAAGAAGCGGTGGCGCAGGGAGTGAGACGTATCAAGGCAGTACTTTCATAATATTGCTTGGTGAATGATGCCTTCGAGCGATCATGCGACTATCTGTCGCTGTTTATTATGATATAATTCATTCATGCCTTTGTTCTCTAGTAAAAGTACCTCAAATCTGATCCTCATTCTCGATGTCCAAAGCTCGATCGTCCGTGGCTCATTGGTCCTCGTGAGGAAAGGGACGTTGCCGAACGTCATCTTCATTTATAATGCCAACATACTTTTGAAGCCGCATACCGATTCCAATTATCTCACCAAGATGACCTTACGGGCTGTGTCGGAGACTCGAGATGCCTGTTTACGTAATCTGCACGCTCGCCATTCATCCGAGGGTGTTCCAAAAAAGATCACGGCTATTCATTTCGCGCTTTCATCGCCTTGGATCGTGTCCCAGGCCAAGACGCTCTCGGCCCAATTGCCGAAGGAAATGCCGATCAGTAAAGCCTATGTCGAGCGGCTGATCGAGGAGGAACGCGCCAAAATGATGCCAGCCGGCGGTCAGCCAGTCAGGGTGATCGAAGAGAAGATCTTCGATGTCAGATTGAACGGGTATTCGATGGCCGCTTGGATCGGCAAGAATGCCGGTACGGTCGAAGTCTCATACACCATGAGCTTGGCCGGTGACCGGATGATCGAGCGCCTAAAGGAAGCCTGCGGGACCTTTCACCAGAACTCCATCTACTTTCATTCGTCTCTGCTTCTGCAATTCATCGGCATGCGAATCTGCCTGCCGGATCACGGCACCTATACGCTAGCGCACATCCACGGAGAGCTGACCGATGTGGCCGTCATGAACGATCATGACTGCGTCTTCTTCGGATCATATCCATTCGGCGTCCGCACCCTAGTGAGGAAGATTGCTTTAGCCACCGGTACGGCTGAGCAGGCGGCTGAGTCCATGCTGACTCTCTATGTCGGCGGACATCTGGATGCGACGCACGCGGCGGGACAAGCCGATGTCATCCGTTCTATTTCCGCCGGATGGGGCCGGGAATTGCAAAAGATCCTTGGCCAGCAAGGCGCCATGTCGATGATGAAGCTCCGATGCGTGGTCTCCGCTCTGGCCCATGACGATTTCTTTGCACAGAGCCTTCGCCAATCGTATCCCGAGGCCACGGTTGAGCTTCTCTCTATTGAGACGATCTTGCCTCATGTCAGCTTTAGTGATCATGCCGAACGTCGGCGATTGGCCGGACTTTATGCCGTGGCGCTCAACAGTATGATATAATGGCGCGAACGTTTAACTGATTTCATATGCCTCGAAGAGTACAAGACATAGTTCCCGGAGATCGTCGCGGTATGCGTGATGTTCCGGTTCCGCGCGAAAGAAAAATGTCTCGGACAAAGGACATCGTCGAACCTGTACGCGAAATACCGATCCATCACAAACCTCTTGCGCCAGGCGTGGCTAGACGTATGCCGGCGACAACTTTCGCGCCTCGTCAGAAACGCCCGCGAAATCGGCTAAAATGGCTGCTCATCGCGCTTAGCACTATCGTGGTGGTCGGCATAATCGGTTTTATCGCTTCGTCGTATTATTCCAAGGCATCTTTCACGATCATTCCTAGATCCATACCTCTATCGGTCAATGGGACTTTTGTGGCGCAGGCACCCACAGCGACTAGCACGCTCTCATACGAAGTCATCACTGTCAAAGGAGTCGCCTCGAGCACGATATCGGCTACAAATGGCCCGAATATCACGAGCAAAGCGGCCGGTAAAGTAACGCTCTTCAATTCTTATAGCAATAAGCCGGTGCGTCTCGTTGCCGGCACGCGCTTGAGCCTTGACGGAGCGCTCATCTACCGTTTGACTGGTTCGGTCATCATCCCCGGTTACGCTGATTCTTCCGGGACGATAGTACCGGGCAAGGTCGGGGCGTCTATAGCGGCTGACCAGCCGGGCCAGACGTATAACATGGCAAGATCCGACGCCAGCGGAAATCTGAAGATCGTTGCTTACCAAGGAGGTCCGAGATACGACAGTGTCTATGCTACGCTTCTCACTGATGTAACCGGTGGCTTCGTTGGAATGAAAAAAATGATCGATCCGGCGCTAGTGGCTTCGACCACAGCCAAACTGAAGGCTTCCTTGGTCGTTTCGTTGCTATCGGAAGTCAAGAACGCGATACCCGAAGGATATATTATGTACACCAATGGCTATACTTCCTCTTTCGCGACGCCGGTCGTCGGTGGTACGGCACAAAATTCCGCGACTATCTCGCTAGATGGTACAGTCTACGGGATCATTTTCAAGAAGAACGATCTCTTGGCCAAGTTTTCCGGTGGCCAATCCGCCACGGCATTCGGTGATTTTGCCTATACTTCGCCTGGTCTGGAGACATTAGAGATCACTTTCACCAATCTCAAGGACTTCTCGCCTGCTAAAAAGACCGCGCTGGTACTTCGTATCCAAGGCAACTTGAAGATGGTCGGCACGGTTCCGGTCGAAGACATCACCAAAAAATTGGAAGGTATATCCTTGGCTGGCACTCAAAGCGTTTTCAAATCATACAGCTCTGTAATAGAGTCGAGCACCGGCGAACTGGTACCGCCTTGGGCCAAGATCCCCAACAATTCCAAGCGTATATCCATTACGGTGCAAGGCCAATAATGAGCCTTATTGTGTAGTATTGACTGATATGCCCTGTATCTGCTAGTATCTCGAAGTACCTAGAAATTAATCAGTGTAAATGGATATAGCGCCTAAATCAAAGAATTTCGCGACTGGCACGGTCGTTGAAGCCTTGCCTGACACGCTATTTCGAGTGGAGCTTTCCGAAAGCAAGGAAGTGATATTGGCCTACTTAGCCGGAAAAATGAGGATGAACCGTATCCGTGTGCTTATCGGTGATCGGGTAGAATTAGAGCTAGATCCTTACGGCGGACGAGCTCGTGTTACCAGACGACTATGAAAGTCAAAGCTTCAGTAAAAAAAATCTGTCCGAAATGCAATGTCGTCAGGCGTGGCGGTTATGTTTATGTCACTTGCAAAGCTAACCCGAGGCATAAGCAAAGGCAGGGATAAAATTTGAATCATCATGAGAATCCTAGGAATAACATTACCGGAGAATAAAAGAATGGAAATAGCCTTGACGGCTATTTACGGTATCGGACGCTCCCGCGCGAAGCTTGTCTTATCGAAGACCGGCATAGACGCCGGCTCGAAACCAAAGGATCTTTCAGTCGAGCAAGAGAATTCTTTGCGTAAACTGGTCGAGAGCTACAAGATCGAGGGGGATCTGAAGCGCGAAGTTGCGGGGAACATCAAGAGATTGAAAGACATCAAAACGTATCGCGGTTCCCGCCACGCTAGACATCTACCGGCTAGGGGACAGCGGACCAAGACCAATTCACGGACGATCAGGGGAAATGTCAGGAAGACCATGGGTTCAGGTAAACGTAAAGAAGATAAGAAATAATATGGGAAAGAAACGCATAGTCACAACTGGGGGAACGGAAGCAGGCGACGCTCAATCGAAGGGCGCGCAGGTTTCCAGCAAGAAACGCGTCGATAGCGGCATTTTGCATGTGCAGTCTACTTACAACAACACCAAACTGATGTTGACGGATAAAGCTGGCAATGCCCTTATGTGGGGCTCTAGCGGCGGTGCCGGATTCCGCGGAGCCAAGAAGGGGACTCCGTTCGCGGCGGCCAAAGTCGGAGAGACGTTGGCTCTTCGGGCACAGAACATCGGATTGAAGGAGATCGACGTCGTCGTCAAGGGTGTCGGTTCTGGCCGCGAATCTGCCATCCGTGGATTCATCAGCAAGGGGGTGCTCATCACTTCTATAAAGGACGCCACGCCGGTGCCTTTCAACGGTCCTCAACCTAAGAAGCCGCGCAGAGTGTAATTCTCAATCCTTGTTAATATTTAATAATTACCATGAAAATAGGACCACGTTATAAAAAAGCTCGTTATCTCGGCGCCCCCGTCTTCCGGAAGACGCAGACGCAGAAATTCGCCATGCGCTCGCAGCGCAAGACTAAGACTATGGGTGGACGTCGCGGCATGAAGAGCGAATATGGCAAGCAGATGCTGGAGAAGCAGAAGGCTCGCTTCAGCTATGGCGTCGGCGGAAAGCAATTCACCAATTACGTCAAGAAAGCCCTGCAGACTACCGGAGACAACGCCAAGAACCTGATGAAACTTCTGGAAGGGCGTCTGGACAATGTCATGGTCAGAGCAGGCTTCGCACCGACGCGATCAGCTGCCAGGCAGATGGTCTCGCATGGACACATCAAAGTGAACGACGTCATCGTCACTATTCCGTCATACCAGGTCTCAGTAGGAGACTTGATGACCATCCGCGAAGGCAGCAAGAACAAGGTTATCTTTTCCAAGATCGACGAGGAGCTTGCGAATTTCAAATGGCCGGCCTGGATGACCGTCGATGCCGGCAAGAGGGAGATCAAGATCGCATCTGATCCGGTGGTGGCCGATATGTCGGAGCTCTTGTTCGATGTCCGCCAAGTGCTGGAATTCTACACGCGCTAGACAAGAAACAGATTTAGTGTATAATTAGCTGTCTATTTTAATATAATAATACCATGATATACGACGTCGTTTTACCATCAAAGCCAAAGGTCATCCGCGAGGAAGGTAACAGCGGGACATATGAGATCGACGGGCTGTACCCGGGTTACGGGCACACCCTCGGCAATTCCTTGCGTCGGATCATTCTCTCGTCCTTGCCAGGTGCCGCCGTCACCAAAGTCAAGATGAGAGGCGTCGAGCATGAGTTCTCGGCCATCGACGGAGTCAAGGAAGATGTCATCATCATCCTTCTGGCCCTGAAGAAATTACGCATACGTCTCGATACAGAAGAGCCGCAACTGCTCACCCTCAATATCAAAGGAGCCAGAGAGGTCACGGCCAAAGACATCGAAGTGCCCGGTCAAGCGGAGATCTTGAATCCGGATCTGCACATCGCCACCTTGACGGAGAAAAGCTCGGAATTGGATATCGAGTTGACCGCCGAAAAAGGACTTGGATATGTTTCCAAAGAGGTTCTTTCAAAAGAGCGCGTCGAGATAGGCGCGATCACGATGGATGCCGCATTTACTCCGATCCGCAAGGCTAACTATGAAGTAGAAAACATGCGTGTCGGCGATCGTACTGATTTCAACCGGTTGCGCTTCTCGATCGAGACTGATGGTACCATTACGCCCCGGGAAGCCTTGGAAAAATCCATCATCCTCATGGTGAGCCAGCTCAAGGCCATCGTCGGATTCAAGGAAGAGGAAGTAGAGGAAAAGGATGCAAGCAAAGAAGCAAAGACGGAAGGGGACGAGACGGCCACCGTCGGTAAACTGTCCAAGAGCGAAATGGACACCGAGCTCATGAAGACGCGCATCGATTCGCTCGGACTGTCTTCGCGCACTGCCAAGGCTTTGACTAGCGGCAATATCCGTACTTTGGGAGGTTTGGCCCGCAAGAAAGAATCTGACATCATGGATGTGGACGGGCTTGGCGCGAAGGGAATGCAAGAGATAAAGAAATTGCTGGCACAGCACGGGATCACATTAAAGCAGTAATATGCGTCACCATTCAAACGTCAGAAAATTCGGCAGAGAGAAGACACAGAGACACGCTCTCCTCCGCTCTTTGGCGTGCAACCTGATCCGCGATTCACGCATCCGCACGACTACCGCCAAGGCCAAGGAGCTCCGCCCGTATGTGGAGAAGCTTGTGACCAAAGCAAAGACAGTCAATATCGCTTCCCGCCGCTTGATCATTTCACGATTGCATAGCGCGACCGAGACAAAAAAGCTATTCGAGACCGTTGCGCCGAAATATATAGATCGCAAAGGAGGCTATACCCGCATCATCAGATTGCCGAATAGGGAACTAGACGGCAGCCCAATGAGTTTGATTGAGTTTGTGTAGGTTTGGTATTTGATTTTTAAGTTTTAAGATTACATGAAATACACCATCGACGCACAAGGAAAAAAGTTAGGCAGGGTCGCCAGCGAAGCGGCGTCTGTTCTAATGGGCAAAAAGACCGTCTCTTTTACGAAAAATACAGTAGCGGATGTCAACGTGGAGATCTCTAACGCCAAGAAGACCGATATTTCGGCGCTGAAGAAGACTCGCGACATCTATGTCACCTATACGGGTNNCGGGTTCTCGTGGAGGTTTGAATAAAGAATCATTGGGCCAGCTCATCAATCGCCGCGGCATGAAGGAGGTATATCACCGAGCCGTCAAACGCATGTTGCCGGATAACAAGCTTAGAGATGAACGCATGAAGAATCTTATAATTAAAGAATGAAGTATCAGGTATACATACAATGACATCAACCACTACATCATCTGCGAAGAAATACTACGAAGCCGTCGGGCGCCGCAAGACTGCCATCGCCAGAGTCCGTATCTTTGTGGCTGCCAAGGCCAAGTATGAGATCAATGGCAAAGCTCTGGAAGCTTATTTTCCCATAAAAGAGATGCAACAGACGGCAATTGAAGCGATCGCCGGTTCCAAGACCCTGGAGAAATTCCTAGTGACCGTAAAACTCGTCGGCGGCGGTATTTCTGCCCAGTCGGAAGCCATGCGGCACGGCATTGCTCGCGCTCTGACCGTATTCGATGCCGAAACCCGTGGTCCTTTGAAGAAGCTCGGATTCATGAAGCGCGATCCCCGAGCCAAAGAGCGCCGCAAGTTCGGCTTGAAGAAAGCCCGCAAGAGCCCACAGTGGTCTAAACGATAAATGGCGGAAAATTCGACTATCTAATATTGGAAAAAGGGAGTGGAAACACTCCTTTTTTCGTGGTAGGCTAGTTGCCAGACTATTATTGCTATGAACACAAACCAACATGTCCTCGTCTTGACCATTGGCGTGGCTCTTTTAGCCATCATGTATACCAGGTATCACCTGAACAAGCGCAAAGCGCTTAAGCGGCTGCTTCGCATCGCGGACTTCTGGAACTTCGCAGACGGCGACCAAAGGGCTCTCGATCATTACGAAGAAGGCGGCAAGTTATGGCGGTACTACGGTTTCATACCCGAAGACTTCGGCTTTAGAGATTGGATCGATGTCCAGTCCGCAGCGACCCGCTCATTGTCACGGTACATAGAGACCATGAACGGCATATTCACTGAAGAGCAAGCCGCTTACCTACGGTTACAAGAACGGAAGCAGGCAAACATCGCCGCAGCGGACGAAATCATTGAAATGCCGGACCTATCCAGAGCCGTAGTCAAACTGGAAGGCATGCTCACGGTGGCTAGGGAAAATCTGGCCGCCTTCGTCGAAAGTCATCGGGCACCGTCATTCTCCTAAATCACGCAACTACAGTCCAGCGACGTGTCGGAATCCGGCACGTCATTTTTGTTGCACCAATTGCGCCGCTCGAGATTTTCCGCTATGCTAGTTCCATGAATAAGAAATCTGATGACAGCGATATTGTGCCTGAAAATGAAGTCAAAGAATCGGCTGATTTTGGCTCGTCGGACCTGCTAGATGACTCTGTCGTAGCCGAAGAGCATGCAACGGAAACTATAAAGAAGCTCCGCGACAAGCTGAAGGCCTGCGAAGTAGAGAAGCTGGAATATCTAACCGGCTGGCAACGCGCCAAGGCCGACCTCATCAATGCCAGGAAGCGCGACGAAGCTGATCGATTGGAATTCATCAAGTTCGCCAATGAACGTTTGGTTTTCGATTTGATACCAGTACTCGAACATTGGGATATGGCCTTGAATCATAAGGAATCCTGGGAGAAAGGCGATAAGAATTGGCGTGTCGGCGTCGAGTCGATATTCAATCAATTGAAGAAAGTCCTGACTGATAACGGCCTGGTTGAATTGAATCCAGTCGGCGAGAAATTCGACCATTCCAAGCATGAGGCGACTGAATATGAAAAAGTCGACGACGAAAAGAAAGATCATATCATTTTGCAAGTCATCCAGAAGGGATATTCTCTGAATGGCAAGATTTTGAGACCGGCGAAGGTCAAGGTTGGTGAGTGGAAGAAATCATAGCAACTTGCCACCTGCTTCCTTGCCAAGTTGCAACATTTTCTATATTATAAACGTATGAATAATATGCTTGTTAAGTACGACCAGTCATTCAACCCGTCGGTTGACGGATCCACGCCGCAGTTTATGTCTAGGCTGTTTTGTGACCGAAACGGACGACAGTTTCGACTTACTTTCCTAGTCACTGTCATTAATGGGGAATTCAAAGGCAGACTCATTTGCGCCGAGCCGATTTCCTCGTCAGTTGCCAAGCTTACAGGCAATGTCTCGGATGGATCTAATGGTGTATTCTACCTTCCAATTACTTGCGACGAAGCAAAGCCGGCCACCAAATATGTTTCCGCTTTTGCACCCGTCGCCTCCCCATATTTCTCCCTAGAATTTCTCATAAATAGTCAACCAACAAGGGCGCCTTCTCGCATTTAATATTGTAGATAGAGGGCGGAGTAGGGTGATGTGTTGCAGAATCGTTATATCATAGATGACATAACGACAGCGGAGTACGTAGTCCTTTCCGTCACCTATGAAAAAGCGTCAAGAAAGTTGACGAATTTCAATGGGACGCAACAAAAGGTACTAGATTCTATTCAGAAGATTAGAGGAATTGTTCATTAAAAGTCAGGTAATAAAAATGGCAACGGCTTTACTGTCAGCGGTTGCCAATGGTTGTCGGGAAATTATAGCTTAATCCGCAGTGCACAATCCAGAATC
>PMZP01000003.1:14963-15139 GCA_003170325.1 Candidatus Tayloriibacteriota bacterium | reverse complement strand
AATATAAAATATGGCAAGCTGGACGCGACTGACGAAGAAGTCATCCAAGCTGCCAAATTGGCGCATTGTCACGAATTCATCATGAGCTTTCCTTATGGTTATGATACCTTTGTCGGCGAACGCGGGGTCAAATTGTCCGGAGGCGAGCGTCAACGAGTGGCCATCGCCCGGGCCAT
>PMZP01000003.1:0-14934 GCA_003170325.1 Candidatus Tayloriibacteriota bacterium | reverse complement strand
TGGTCATCGCCCACCGCCTCTCGACCATCCGCAAGATGAATCGGATCGTGGTCTTGGATCATGGGAAGATCATCGAGGAGGGAAGTCATGATGAATTACTGACCAAGAATGGGATGTATGCGCACCTCTGGTCATTGCAGTCGCATGGATTCTTGAAGTAAAGTGCTGAACCACTCATGTAACATTGTTCGTATTGATAGGGTTATATTACATGAGTATGAACAATAACCTGGGAATATACGCATCGCTAAAGGACGAAGATATCATCAAGCAGGCCCTGCTTGAACCGGAAGTGTTTTCGTTCATTGTAGACCGCTATGAAATGGCGTTTCGCCGAGCTGCTAGGCGCATTCTGGGGACTGAAGACGCCGAAGACGCGGTCCAGGAAGCTTTCGTGCGGATGTTCATTCACGCCAACAAGTACGCAAAGAAAGAGGGGGTCAAGTTCTCTTCATGGGCATATGCCATCCTGGTCAGGGTTTGTTACACGATCTATTCCAAGAACAAGAAGCGTGCAACTTTCACTCTGGATTCGGAGATCACCGGCGAGATAGAGGATTTTTCAGCCAGGGATCTGCGCGAATACGGGTTCGACGCCAGTTATCTACTGTCACTCATCTCCAAACTGCCGGCCCTGCTCCGTCGCACCGTCGAGCTGTATGTTTTCGATCACAAGACGGAGAAGGAGATCGCCAATCTCGAAGGCGTCTCTTACGGTGTTGTACGTACCAGGCTTTCACGAGCCCGCGACCGATTGCGCGAGCTCAATGTGACCAATCAAAATCTCTATGGACCAGAATCATAAACCAACAAATCGTCTCTCGCAGTCCCAACTGGAAATCATGCGCCGCGTGCGAATGGTCGCTTTTGTTTACAGGATCCTGGAATCGCCCTATATGGGTGGTATCGGCGTGCTCTTTCTCATCTACGTGGCCGGCATGGTTGTCTCGTTGGATCATGTAAAGACGAACATCTTGGCGCATTCTGATTGGGGCTCGCGTTTCTCCTACAGCCTCTCTTCGCTCGAGCATACCCAGATCGTAGTCCAGGCGATCGCCATCGGCATCGTCATCCTCGGTTCTTTCATCCTATTCAATTCCGTGCGTACCATCCGCCGTTCGGGCTTCACGTCGCTTTTCTTGATGAGGAGGGCGGGGTAGTATTGCAGTGCTGACCTTGGTGAACAACGTCTCCTCGCTCTCATGCAATGGCGTGCACTGACAGAGTCCTCAACGGCGACATATTGTTGCATGAGAGCTCGAAGGCATTGTTCACCAAGGTCTCAGTACCAACATTGACACCCGACTACATTACGAGTAGTCTTTTTTTAGACTTGGGAATTAACCCAACGAAACTGAAAGGCAAATATAGTATGCAAGACACAGCAAGTCATTCGATCGAATCATTGAGCGGTTCGTTATTGAACGAGGGAAAGACTAAGAAGATCTTCTCCATACCGGAACGTCCGGGCATGGTCAAGGTCTTCTCAAAGGACGACATCACTGCCGGCGATGGCAAACGCCACGATGTGGTACCTGGTAAGGGCGCCGTCTCGAATAAGACGACCTGCGGCGTATTCCGGTTCTTGAGGGAATGCGGCTTGAGTGTCGCTTTCCAGGAACAGATCAGTGATACTGAATTCGTGGCAGACCATGCCAAAATGATACCGATCGAGGTCGTCTGGAGACGCCGGGCAGTCGGTTCGGAACTCGAACGATTGCCGTTCCTGCCCAAGCTCCACGTCTTTCCTCATTCGGTGGTCGAGCTGCATTTGAAGACCAGCGGCAAACGCTGGAATGATCACGAACTGCCAGCGGACGATCCGCTCATGCAGGTAGGGGGTGATGGCATGGTAGGGCTCTACCATCCGCACCAGCCACTTCACGGCGCAAAGCCATTCATGACGATCCCGCTCGACAACATCGTGAAGGGCAGCTTTGGTCTCCTCATCATCGATAATCTGACTATGCTTGCCCGCAAAGCCTTCTTGGCTTTGGAGCGCGCCTACTGCCTCCAGGGCTTTGAGTTGATAGACGGCAAACTCGAGGTCGGCATCAACCATGATGGCCGGCTGGTCATCGCGGATGTCATCGACGCAGAATCGATCCGTCTCATGCGTGACGGCAAGAACTTCGACAAGCAGCTCTATCGTGACGAAGGCCTGAATCCTGAAGTCATGGAACGTTTCGCCGAAGTGCTGAAGGCTGTCGAATCCTTCCGGATCCCTCGCCAGCGCGTCATCATTTGGGCCGGATCTGTGAAGGACGACATCAGGTCACTGGTGGAAGCGGTCGACGTGCTTTCCAATGACACGATCAAGTACATCATGCATACCCGGTCTATCCACAAGGAAGCCGAGCTCGGCTTACTCGAGCTCCGAAAGCTGGTACAGGAATGTCCGCAGACCGTCATCATCGCCGATATCGGCATGAGCAATGGAGCCGGTCCAACGCTCTCTGCCCACACTGGCGCGCCAGTCATCACCCTTCCCAAGAACTGGAAGGAATTCCCGGAAGATGTCTGGTCGTGCCTACGGACGCCGAGCAATGTTCCGGTTTCGACCATGCTGAATCCGACGAACGCTGTCCTGCAGGCCTTGCAGATTCTGGCTTTGAACAACCCGCAGCTCTATATGGTCCTACAGTCCGAGCTGGAGAAACGGATGATCAACACCGTCCAGATCTGACCGGCGAGTTTAGTACAGTCCAGTCAGTTTCTCGCGCTCCGAGAGGGTAGACCTTTCGGAGTTTTTTTGTATAAAAAAGCCCGGCCACCTGTGCGGCGCGGGCGTGACTGAGTGCGGTTGGATGTCAGATGGCGGCTCCGAAGACCACCTTGAATTGATAGGCTTCGTTCTTCAGGATGTTGGACGGTCTGAAGAGAGTCTCCCATTTCTTGAGATTTGCGGAATTACTACAGAATATCTGTTCCAGGATATCGTTCCATCGCATCACCTCTGCGGCGGTGAATGCCAACTGTTCCGAGGCGACGAGAGTGGCTGACGGGATCAACTTTTGGATCGTCGGTAGCTGACCATACTGGCAACCTTCGTGTTCCATCATGGCCACGGACACATCCATCTCTTCCGGAGATTGCGGCAGATTGTCCCGCAGTCTCTTACACACCGGACTCGGTTCAAATACGTTGAACGAGGCCAATTGAACTATATTGTAGGCCTCGTCTCTGGATAGGCCGAATGGAAGGCCAAGCTCCGTCAACACCTGTTTAGCTCTGCTTGCCGCATAAGTACCACGCGACTCCAGGATCTCAATGATCATGTTATCCGGGTAAATACGCATTGCGGCCACTATATCAGTCGTATTTTTGAGAGCTCGCAAAGTCTCGTCGAAAATATCAGGCCATTTGACCCGTTCGACGCATGACTGCGAGATGTCGCGGCCTTCAGCCGTAGGGATTGTGGTTTTGATGCAGGCCGCGTCGCTCCTCACCATACTGGCCATACCCTTGGTCTGTTCCGACTTTATGGGGTTCTTCTTGTGCGGCGCAGCGGATGAACCCTTCTGGGTCTTTTTGAACGGTTCGTGCCAAAGAGGCCGGCCGCTCCGAGAGTTGAGCCAGAAGTCGTAGGTGATCTTTTCGCATGCGGAAGCGATGTTCGCCAATGCGTCCGCTACAGGGGAGTACATGACCCTGGACATGATCTGTGTAGATCCTGGCCAAGGCTTGAAGCCCAAGATATTCAAAGCAGCTTTCTCCAGCTCCGGGTCCATGCCGCTATTCGTGCCAATCATGCCGGCGAGCCTGGAATAATCCAGCCGTTGCTCGGCGTCGTTCAAGGTCGAGATGGCGATCTGTAGATCTTGGTACCAAGCCAGGCAGCATCTGCCGAAAGATTCCAACTCGGCCCCTTGGCCGTGAGTGCGCCGGAACATCGGAACATACGGATGTTCGAGAGATTTTTCCCGGATGGTCAAACCCAGAGTGTGCGCTTTGTCGCGCACCAGGGTGCATGATGTCCAAATCGCTTCGGCAAATGGCGACTCTTCGTCGTCATAGGAAGTCATGTCGTCTGGATGCCAGTACTGCCGGAGTTCGATCGGGAGACGCTCCGAGCGCTCTGTCGAAAAGGCCAAGAAGTCGTGCTCGAGGAGAGTTTCCAATGCATCGATTCGGGCCAAGTCGATCGGAATAGATGCCAGGATATCTTGGACTTTCTTAAATGTTCCCGCCGGAATCCTACCCAATTGTTCCCGGGCTTTGAGCACCGCGAATTCGACATCTTGCCAACGCGCGAATTTCTTCGCCAGGCTCCAATTTTCACCATTCTTTTTATCAGCGTATCTCGGTATCATATCTTTACTATTTGGTTGTGCCGCATACGATGCGGCTTGCTGTTGTTCTACTCCCAAGATTAGTCATTTTCAGGGAGTTGTCAAATACAAAAAAACCGGCAGGGAAGACCCCGCCGGCGTGATTCTCCAGTACGTTAGTTGCTGAAGATCGTATGTTCTCGGTCTGGACCCACAGATAGAATCTTGGCGTGCGTACCGGTCTCTCGCTCGACGAAGCAGATGAGGGCTTTCAAATCCAGCGGCAGATCCCGTTCCGAAGTGATGCCTCTGATATCGCACATCCAACCGGGGAATTCCCGATATATTGGACGGCAATGCTTCAGGACATCATCTCGAGGGATGGCCACTTTGAGCCGATCGCCTGACTGCAAGGTCCGCTGGCCTATCCGATAGACCGGACCGATGTACTCATACTCGTTGCAGACCTTTATCACCGGACACATGCCCATGACATCGAGCTTGGTCAGGATTATGTCTGTATTGCCAGTGACGTGCACGGCGTATCGTAGCAATGGCAGATCCAGCCAGCCTGGACGGCGAGGCCGATGCGTAGTTGCCCCGAATTCCTTACCGGTGAGCCTGGAGATAATGCCTAGCAAGAATTCGTTTGGCTCATCCCATTTAAGAGAGGAGTATTTAGCAACCTCCATCTCTTCGACGGATGAGAACCCTTCTTCTCTTGCGATTCTCTCCGCCTCACCCCCGCACCAGAAGGCCGACTTAGCCCCTCCCATTTCCGTAGGGAACGCGCCTTCGCCGACTCTGGTCATGAGGAAGGCTTTTACGATGGCCAAGGTCTTGTCGATGTCCCGATGACGCAGGCCGATGCCTGTTGCCAATCCCTGGTCCGAGCAGTCCGACGATGTCACGAATGGATACGTGCCGAAGAGAATGCTTAGAAGCAGGCCTTGGGCACCTTCAGCTAGGATGTTCTTCCGGCCGACGGATTCGCGGAGGAAAGCGTCAGTATCTGTAACCATACTCTCCAGCTCTCGGGCCGAAGCCAAGTACGCTGCGACGATGTTGTCGCGATCGAATATGTCCTTGGCGGAATAGAACATTCCGCTCCCTAGGTCAGGCTTCGACATGATCTTTTTGAGCTCATCTGGCCGGTCGTAACCTTTGAGCAAGGCTTTGCATTCCGCCAGATTTTGATCGAGCCTATCGACGAAGACATCCCGATTGAGGAGGTCATTGACGAATAGCCCAAAGCGGTCGTAGTAGTGCGCGTAGGCCGGTCCGATGCCACGTCCGGTCGTGCCTATCTTGCCTTTGCCGGCCACGATACCGCGCATCTTGTCCAAGACCAGATGTTGTGGCAGGACGAGCTTGGCGTTTTGGGCGATGATGAGCCGATCTTCGTAATCGATGTTGCCTGCCCGAAGCTCGGAAAGCTCGCGGGCGAGTTGGCGCGGATCGAGGACGACTCCGTTACCGATCACGTTGATCTTGCCAGGACACATGATGCCGGATGGCACCAGATGAACGATGAGCCTCTTGCCTCCGGCTTCGATCGTGTGGCCGGCGTTAGCGCCGCCGGTGCCGCGGGCGATGATGTCCGCCCATTCATGAGCGAAGTAATCCACGAACTTTCCTTTGCCGGTATCGCCCCATTGCGAGCAGACGATGGCCAGGGTTCGTACGTTATTCAACAGTGCTGTCATATCAACCTTTCTTCTAATTTCATTTCAAGTTACTGTGTTTCATCCGTGACGCTCACGTCATGAGGATGCGATTCCGCCTGGCCGGCTGCTGATAACCAGTGTAAGTCGGCTTTCTCTTGGAGCTCGAGAATCGAGCTTGCTCCAACGTATCCCAGACCGGCGCGCAAGCCACCGGCCATTTTTTCCAGTATTTTGATGACGGCCCCCTTGTAGGGAACCACGCTCTCGACACCTTCGGAGACCAGCTTATCTTTCGGGGTATCGCCTTGGCGATATCTCGCCCGTGCCGCCCAACTCTCTTTCATGGCTGGTAGCGATCCCATGCCGCGGTAAACCTTTACCCGGCCTTTCTTTGTTTCCTTGATCTCGCCGGGACTCTCGTCCGTACCAGCCAGCATCAATCCCATCATTACGCTCGAAGCGCCGATTCCGAGAGCGATGGGGATGTCACCCGATTTGGTTATTCCGCCGTCAAGGCAGATAGGTATGCCCATACCCCTCACGGCTTTGGCGCAATTGAAACCCGCGGTGACTTGAGGACAGCCGACTCCGGCAACGTCCCTGGTAGTGCAGATGGAGCCGGGTCCTTGTCCGATCTTGATGCCATCGACGCCCCATTTAGCCAGGTGCACGGCGGATTCCGGTTCAGAGATATTTCCGGCGACCACATCTCTACCTGGATACTTTCGCTTCAGTGCTTTGAGGTCTTGAAGCATGTCTTTGACAGGACGCATGTCGCCGTGAGCCTTGTCTACGACGATCACATCACAGCCTGCTTGAAGCAGCATTTCCGCTCGCAGCAATTCGCTCGGGCCGACATCGATGGCTGCGCCCACGCGCAGATGACCGTCGGCGTCGACGTTATATTGCGACAACATGCCGGACATGATCCGCTTGAGATCGGAAAAGACAAACATGCCCGTGAGCTCCCTGGATTCGTTCATGAGAGGCAATATCTTCTTGTGATTGCTCCTCAATATTTCGTAGGCATTTTCGACCGATGTTTCTTCGCGCGCCACGACCAACTCCTCGAAGGGAGTCATAGCCTGCGCAGCCGTAGCCTTGGGGCTGTTGCAGACGTCGAAGTCATTTCGTGTCAAGAGGCCGACGATCTTGCCGGTCGTGCTCAACACCGGAAAGCTGTGGAAGTCGTGACCTTTTTCTTGACGACGGGCCAGGATCTCTCCGATGGTCTCGTCTTCTCTGACGCAAATGGGGTGTTCGATGAGACAGTTCAGGTGCAGTTTAACTCTCCGCACCTGCGATGCTTGCTCTTCAGCCGTAAGGGCCTTGTGAATGATGCCGAGCCCGCCGAACATGGCCATTGCGATGGCCATCGGAGCCTCGGTCACGGTGTCCATGGCGGCGCTCACCAGCGGGCACTTCAAGGGAACGTTCCTCGAGAAATGCGTTGATATATCGGCGTCTTTCGGGTCGGTTTCCGAATAACCCGTCCTTAGGCGAACGTCGCCGTAGGTCAGGGCAAGCCCTGTTTTCTCGATTATTGAGAAGAATCGATCTAGTCTGGCAAATGGATTTTTTTTCTTCATTACTTGCAGTCCTTTTCTTTGAGGTTATTTTGAGTTTCTATTGTGAGTCCTTTTCAATGAACTCTGAACACAGCTTACTCATATTTATCATTCGTGCAAGCCTAGGATAGGGCGGCTCCGAATATAAAAAAGCCACGCCCGGGAGGGGACGTGGCATGAGAAATGCGAAGCAATTTTGATGCAGAACGAAGGTCAGTGGCCGTAGAAGCCGCGACATTTGGCGTCGGGGAGCATGTAGAGAACAACGCCGTTATCCACGCACACCCGTATTGTTTCATTATCCTTTCTTGAGCCACTGCTAGTCAGGATTGTCGTCACACCAGCATCGACAAGAGCCTGTGGGCCGTCAGGGAATGGGAAGAACGAGTCGCTGTAGGCTACGGAACCTTTGACCGAATGCCCAGGGCGTTCTGCCCGAGCTATCGCCAGACGGGCTGAACCGACACGGTCTTGCTGGCCGACACCGTTGCCGATCAAGTAGCCATCTCGCACCAGCGTTATCGTATTGCTGTTACTGGTCGAACCGATGGCCCAAGCCAATAGCAGGCTATTTTCGTTTTGTGGGGATGCTTGGCCATGCCTGACCATCTCTTGGTCTTTCAAGTCGATCACGTATGTATAGTTGTCCTGCATGAGGAATCCTCCTCGGACGTAACGGAATCGACGTGCCATGTCCAGGCTGTTTTGGTCGAGCGATGTCAGCGCCGGGTTCACCAAGAATCGGCATTTCCCATGGAATCGCTCTAAACGTCTGATAGCTTCCGGATCGATCGAAGGAGCAATGACGGCATCGAGCTTTTGGACCGACAGTTTTTCAGCCTCTTCGATCCCGATATGGAAGTTCGTCATGACAGAACCTCCGAATACGGCGGCGAGATCTCCCTTCATAGAAATCTCGACCACATCACGAGTCGAATCGCCAGTGTCGGCTCCGCAAGCGTTGCCATGCTTTACGCAGATACCGATTTTTGGAACTCGGTGGCGGTTCTTGTCGAATGCGGCGGCGATGTGCGTCAAGGTCTGCAGTAAACGATCCACGTCGCAAATGATGTTGTAGCTCGGATCATCGCCGGCAACTCTACGGAATCGGTCGATCGCCAGAGGGTCGTTGGTTCCCATACTGAACAGGCCAGCGAACTTCTGCCAAGCGTTCTCGCCGTACTTACAGAGGAACTGCAGAACACCGAAGAAACCGACGTATTTGCCATGACTCCGCCAGGTGGCCGCAACCATGCAATACTTGCTGACGATGGCATCGGCCTTGGCAGCCAGATCGTCCTTAGTGGCCTGGTCAAGATCGTGGTCGGGACTTTCCTCCATCTTCTTGATGACCCATTCACGGTCATTCGGATCGGCGATGATGATGCGGCCTTCGAAGGACCCCTTTGCAGCGGCATGAACCATGTGCGGACCGCCCACGTCGATGTTGTCCCTGATCTGCTCCGGAGTCGCGTCAGGCGTGACGATCGTCTTCTCCAAGGGATAGAAGTCATTGATGACCAAGTGGACCCAACTCATAGAGAGACGGGACATTTCATCCAGGTGCTTAACCTTTCCCAGGAGTCCACCAAGCAATTCCCTGGATGCGGTGGCGACCTGGTGGTCGAGGACAGCTCCGGCCAGATTGTTTTCAATCTCGGGAGTGATGACGACGCCATTCTTTTCCAGAAGAAAACGGGCGTAGGAATTCACGAACTTGGTGGTCGGAATTACCGATATGCCGCTTTCGGTCAGAAGTTTGGCTGTTCCGCCGGAAGCGACGATATCGAAGTCCATAGCGACCAGGCGTTTAACCTGTTCTACCAGGCGTGCTTTTTCGTAAACTGAGATGAATGCCTGTCTTTTCATAATTATATTTCTCTATCTATTCTATTTTCGCCGCATAAGATGCGGCTTGCTGTTGTTCTACTCCCAAGACTAGTCATTTTCAGGGAGTTGTCAAATACAAAAAATGCCACGCCCCCGTGGAGGACGTGGCAGAGTATTTTTCAAACAGATTAGGAATTGCTTAGTTTCCTTTAGGGTACAATGGCAAGTCACCCTCCGGTCCAAAGATGACTTTGCGTTCGCCATCCTCAACCGTCCCGAGATCGACGACTTCGTACCCGGTCGCTTTACCGAGACTGATGATGCGATCGACTTCATGCGCTGGCACGAAGATATAGTATCCGACGCCCCAGTTGAATGTCGTAAGGCAATCCATGAGAGAAACGCCGAGTTCCCGCATGAACAAGAAGATGTCCGGTACTTTTACCCAACTGCGTATGTTATACGTGAATGGGCGATCGTCGAAGGTGAGCTTGGCTACTCCATCCCCGGTGCCTGGCAGAAGGGCGTGAATGTCGACGCCAGCGTAAAGTAGCGATTCGATGAGTCCCACATAAGAACGCGTTGGGGTTAGGGCCTCTTCGCCCAACGTGTTTCCGTTCGGCAGTTTCGTCAGGAATTGATCTGGAAGCTCCAAGGCTCGTTTGATGATGAGAGAAATGCCGTTAGCATGCAGTCCTGATGAAGTTGCGCCAAGGATATGATCTCCAGCCTGGAGTCTTCTTCCAGTTATAAGATGCGAACCGGGAGCAATGATGCTCGTGATGTGACCGCTCATGACCGGTGCGCTCTTGACAGGAAGAGTGGCTTTCACCAAGTATCGCAGAGAAGGTGATTCGCCGGCAGGGAGTGCTATACCGTCCTCTCTGCAGGCTTCGTACGCTCCATTGGCGATAGCTTCTGCTCGCGCATCATCGGCGAACCAGTCGCTGTCTCCAGATGCCACCTCGTCTTCATAGACGACCGGCAATCCTCCTTGAGCTAAGGCGTCATTCACGGCCATGCGCATATTGCACATCATCGTGTAACCGAAGAAAGCCATTTTCATGAAACTTCCTCCGAATTGGTACATCCATTCGGCCATCCAATTCTTGTTACCGAGGCCTTCTTTGGTTCCGCACCACATGTGATCTTGATGAGATCCACCATACCTGTATACGGCGCCGTGGCCGTGCAGGACCTCCTCGCTAAGGTAGACATGACGTCGCTCCGGGAATCTTAAGGTCCGTTTGCCAGCCTCAACCATCCTTCTCTTGAATGGCTCGATCTTGGCCGGGTCGACGCCTGCTTGCGCGTATTCGCTTTGAGTCTTTTGCATAACTTTATTCCATTTTCGCCGCATACGATGCGGCTTGCTGTTGTTCTGGTTTCTAAGACTAGTTATTTTCAGGGAGTTGTCAACATGTTTAGTTATTATGCTCGATGACTGCTGCCTACGAGCGATCATGCAACAATCATTGACTTCCGCGCCCGAATAGTATATAGTGTTACCAACGTATTTTTCTCCTATTATAGCCAGATCGGCCGAAAGCGAGAGGGTTACGGAAATATGGATACACACTTTAGAGCCGCCGCGCCTATACAGGGTCCGGCCAGAAAATTTAACTATCGTCAACGCCCGGCCAAGGGAGGTTTTGGTGGTGGCGGAGGAGGACGCGGGGGCTTCCATGGCGGCCGTGGAGGGGGACGTGGCGGCGGAAGAGGCGGCGGATTTTCCAGGCAGATCGATCAGTCCAAATTCATCAACAAGGCGGTCGTGACCGAGATACAGGCCGTCTTCAAGCCCGAGCATGCATTCACGGATTTCAATATAGACGCTCGCCTCAAAGCCAATATCGTCGCCAAGAAATATCTGGTGCCGACGCCCATTCAAGATAAAGCCATCCCGCATGTTATCTTGGGCACCGACGTGGTCGGCATCGCCAATACTGGCACCGGCAAGACGGCGGCTTTTCTCATACCTCTCATAGACAAGATCGCCCGTCTTCCTCGCCAGAAAGTTTTGATCGTCGTGCCGACTCGTGAATTGGCCGACCAGATCACTTCCGAATTCCGTAGTTTGACTTCCAATCTCAATATGCAAGCTGTCTGCGCGGTGGGCGGCGCTTCTATCGTCAACCAGATCCGCCAGCTCTCTCGTCAGCCGCAATTCCTAGTCGGCACGCCCGGGCGCTTGCGCGATCTCATCGAACGTTCGAAGGTGGACTTGTCGCAATACGCGACGGTGGTCCTGGACGAGGCCGACCGCATGCTCGACATGGGCTTCCTGCCGGATGTGAAACGCATCCTCCAGCACATCCCCGCCAAACGGCAGACCATGCTCTTTTCGGCCACTTTCCCACAGGAAATCGAAAAACTGGCCGCCCAGACCCTCCATCACCCCAAACGCATCGCCATCGGTCTCAGCCGGCCGGCGCACACCGTCACACATGCCCTCTACCCGGTTCCGCAGCACCTGAAGACCGCCCTGCTGCTGGACCTGCTCAAACAGACCGACACCGATTCGGTGCTGATCTTTACGCGCACCAAACACCGCGCACACCGCCTGTCGCAGCAGATCGAACGGGCCGGTTTCAAGGTCACCAGCCTGCACAGCGACCGCACGCAGGGCCAGCGCCAGAGCGCGCTGAGCGGGTTCAAGAGCGGCCAGTATCAGATCATGGTCGCCACCGACATCGCGGCGCGCGGCCTGGACGTGGAAAGCATCTCGCACGTCATCAACTTTGATATGCCCGCCACCGCCGATGATTACATCCATCGCATCGGGCGCACCGGCCGCGCCGAGCGCAAGGGGGATGCCTTCACCCTGGTCACGCCGGACGACAAGGATGTGATTAGGGCGCTGGAAAAGATCATGGGGAAACCGCTGCCCCGCCAGGTCCTGGAAGGGTTCGACTATGATATCCCGGCCCCCGAGCTTTCCCCATCAAAAGGGAGAGCCACGTTTACCCCACGGGAACCCCGCCGAACCCAGCCTGCCCACGCTCCGGCACCCCATCCGCAAGGGCACCCGGCGAATCGCCAGCCCCAGCGCAGGCTGCGGCAGAGATTTGCGAGCGGGAGAGCAAGGTAAATTTTTCATAATCTCCCTTGAATAAAAATTTGTCCGGCAGTTACCTGCCGGACAAATGTGTTTAACTCTGCTGTTGCTGCTCCTCTTCTTTCTTCTTCTTCGGCATACCCCAGAAAAAGATGGCCGCCGCGACGCCAAGAGCAAACCCGCCCAGCGCACCCGGGGCCAGGAACGCTGCCATGGCGATCACCAGGCCGGCCAGGCCCAGGAAGAAAGCCACCTGCAAATGCCAGGTCTGTGCCTTATGCAGCATATCCACGGCCAAGTAGCCGATGCTTACCCCCAAGGCTGCCATACCAAGCAGACGGATTAGCGAGGCCAACAAATTAATGAGATCATACACGATAGTGGGCATAGAGACTCCTCCTTGCAAAAGATGGAATGGGTTACACCAAGGCCCAAATGAGCCACAGGCCAATCATGACCATCCCTATTATAAACCTGACGACAAACGCCCAACCCCAGCCGACCAGCATCCCTTTCATGGAAAGCAGGGCCTTGCGACCATCCTTGCGGCGGATCCATTCGATCATGAATAAGGTTACCAGCGCTGCCAGGATCCCACCAATGATCGGAATGGGAATGACGAAAGTGCCAACAATGGCCGCCACCGTCGCAATCAGGATGACCCACCAGGGAGCGCCCTCTTTATGGGCCGATGTGCTCATCAGTACATTGTCAATCACCGTACCGGCCAGCATGAGTACTGTGAGGATGGCAAACACGATCCAGCCAAGCGTACCGAACCCGGCTGCCAGCCCGTATCCCAGCGCGGCCGCCCAAATGACGACCAACCCCGGCAGGAGCGGAAGAACCAGCAGTCCCACGAGCATGACCGCCAAGGTAATGCCTTTGACGATCAGCATGATATTGATAAAATGAGGCCCGATTGCCATGAGGCGCTTCCGTCCAGATCAAGGACGAATGACTTCCACTCCGCCCATCCATGGATGCAAGACTTCCGGCACTTTTATGGACCCATCCGCCTGCTGGTACGTTTCCAGGACGCCAATTAATGTGCGCGGCATGCCCAGCCCCGAGCCATTCAGCGTATGGACGAAGCGGGTCTTGCCGCCGTCAGCCGGACGGTATTTGATATTGGCCCGGCGGGCCTGGAAATCGGTATCGTTCGACACGGACGAGACCTCCAGCCATTCCTCCAGCCCCGGCGCCCAGACCTCGATATCGTAGGTCATGGTCGCGCCGAAACCAATATCGCCGGTGCACAACTGCTTGACCCGGTAGGTCAGGCCAAGTCCGGTGCAGGTTGCCTCGGCATCCTCACGCATCTGCTCGACCAAGGCATCGGACTCTTCCGGCTTGCTGAAGATATACATCTCGACCTTGTCGAACTGGTGGCCGCGCTTGATGCCGCGCACGTCCCGCCCCGCGCTCATCTTCTCTCGCCGGAAACAGGGCGTATAGGCCGTATACCGGATCGGAAGGTTGGCTTCATCGAGAACTTCATCCATGTGCAGGCCGGTGATGGGCACTTCGGCGGTCGGGACCATCCACAGGTCCTCTTCTGCATCATGGTAGAGGTTGTCGGCAAATTTGGGCAGTTGTCCCGCGCCGAAAAGCGTAGCCGCCTTGACCATAAAGGGCGTATATTGCTCGGTATATCCCTGCCGGATGTGCAGGTCGAGCATATAGGCGATCAACGCGCGCTGGAGGCGCGCCCCGGCGCCGCTGAGCACGTAGAAGCGCGAACCGGTAATTTTAACGCCGCGCTCGAAGTCAATGATGCCAAGAGCCGGGCCCAGGTCCCAGTGTGGTTTCGGCTGGAAGTCGAATTTAGGCAGTTCTCCAACCGTACGAAGAACCACGTTCTCGCTTTCATCTTTACCGAGCGGCGTACGAGCATCCGGGATATTGGGAATGGTCGCTGTTAGGGATTTGAATTCATCCTCAACGCCGGACACTTCCTTATCAAGTGCGGCAATCCTATCGCCGACCGAGCGCATCGCCTCGATCTTCGCCTGGCGCGAAGCTGCATCCTTCATCTGACCGATTTCCCTGGAGACGGCATTACGCTCGGCTTTGAGTGCCTCCACTTCGGTCAGCATGGCCCGGCGACGGTCGTCCAGCTTAAGGATGGCGTCCACCGGCGCGGGATCCATCTGGCGGTCGCGTAATGCCTTGCGAACCAGGTCGGGCTGTTCACGGATGAGATTGATGTCCAACATAAAGCACCTCCGGGTTAACATTCAGCCATCAGCATCCAGCCATTGGCTGTGGAAAAATAGGAACGCCCCCTCTCCATTGCAGGACGAAGGGGCGACTCGTGGTGCCACCTGCTTTTATTCTCTTAAGCGCGCTAACGGGCGCATCCCGATCCTCTTACAACCTGTCGGTTCCTGCGAGGACGGCTGTCCTTTGCCTTCGCTCGGGACACCGGAGTGGATTTCGCCGCCTAGCTGCCTGCCTCGCACCGACCGGCAGGTCGCTGAACAGCACAACGGGTACTTGTCTCCGGGCAAGTCGTTGGATATGGGCTGATTATATGC
>PMZP01000060.1:2720-9189 GCA_003170325.1 Candidatus Tayloriibacteriota bacterium | reverse complement strand
CGACCCTTACAGGGTCAGTACACCTTTTCCATTTTCTCAATGAATACATTTCGAAAATATGGAAAAGGTCTTTGCTCCCTGTCACGCGAGTGATACTATCACTCGCTCACGGAGCAAAAAGAAAAACCCTTTCGGGTTTTAGTCTTTCTGCTCCGTGGGTAGGGATCGAACCTACGACCAATCGCTTAACAGGCGACCGCTCTACCACTGAGCTACCGCGGAATGATTTGTTTGATTTACTTTTGACGAGCAGACGTGTAAGAATGTAACACATAATATAGTCGAAATCAAAATGCTTATCGGACTCAAAGTCACCGCCGGGGCCAGAAAAGAGAGCGTGGAGAAGATCTCCGACGCCCGCTATTTGATATCGGTCAGGGAACCAGCCGAGGGAAACCGAGCCAACAAGCGCGTCTTGGAGATCTTCTGTAACATTTTCCCGCATCGGCGGGTTAAGATAATCAAAGGTCATCATGCGCCGGCGAAGATCATCGAGGTCGTCGAGGATAAATAGGAAATCGGCCGGAAACGCGATACTGTAATGAACAGCCACTGCCGTACGTCAGCCGTCATGCCGACATGGTAAGATTCAGTCATGAACAGCCGGATCTGGGCCATCCTTCTATGCACCGCGGTTATGGCAGTTGTCGTAACGATAACATTAATAAAAGTTCGGGCGATAATTCCCACCACAATGCCTATCACATCGTCGTCAACCATGAAGATAGAGAGCAGTGCTTTCGCAGAAGGCCAGACTATTCCGAAAAAATATACCTGTGACGGACCGGAAGTGAGTCCGGCCCTTTCCATAAATGGCGTTCCCAAGAACGCCAAATCTCTGACGCTTTTCCTTGAAGATCCTGATACTTCTATGGGCACGTTCACTCATTGGGCAGTATTTAATATCTCTCCGGAGATGACTTCCGTGGCGGAAGAGTTACCCAAGACTTCGCCGACTTTCGGCACGGAAGGAAAGAACAGCGCCGGAACAGTCGAATATCTTGGTCCCTGTCCGCCGACCGGAACGCATCATTACATCTTCACCTTGTATGCGCTCGACACCAAGCTCACATTACCGGAAGGCTCGACCAAGGAGGAGATCATCAAAGCTATGGAGGGACACATTCTGGCCGAAGCCAAGCTGACTGGTCTGTATGGGCGTAAATAGACTCTAGTTAATAATGACCGTTAATAAACAGGATAAATACATGAACATCAATATCAAGACGACCGGTATCGCACTCACGCCCGCCATATCAGACTACACCAACAAGCGTCTCGACAAGATCATACATCTTCTAGACGGCGACAAGAGCGCTCAGTGCGACATCGAGCTGGCCAAAACCACCGCTCATCACCAGAAAGGCAACATCTTCCGGGCGGAGATCCATATCGTCGGCGCCGGTAAGAATTTCTATGCCAGTTCCGAACAGCCCGATCTCTTCGCGGCTATCGATCTGGTCCGAGAAGAGATCTTGCGCGAGATCAGCGCCGGAAAGGCCAAGCGCATCTCGCTCATCCGGCGGAGCGGCGCTCGCGTCAAGAACATGGTCAAGGGTCTCTGGCCGTGGAGGAAGAGGGATTTGAAGATCTGACACGTTGGATCTCACAGGACGGCGAGGGGATAACTCATTTGAATGAATGCAGATTACATGCGAGAATATCTACATGAGTAATGAATCTTTCTTCAGTTTGGCGGAGCTCAAACAGCCGGTCAATCAATGGCTATGTATCGGTTTTATGGGAGTTTTTTGCTTCTGGACGCTTCTGTATTATTTCACGCAGAAAACCCAGATCATTGGAGAAAGCTATGCCGCCGATACCAACTATTACCTACAGAATGGCGATATTCGACCCCAATTGACGCATGCCAAGCCGGCGGTTAGCGCTTCGCCGTCGGCAAATACCCAATAGCTTTTTTATTTAAATCCGTAGCCCTTTCGAAAGTCGTCGTAGCTCATCTCTACCGAACCTTCCGGAACGACTTTTTTTATGATCAATTTTCCATCCGTGAATCCAGCCTCGGTTATTTTGACACGTATCTTCCTGTCGGCATGTTCGATGAAGAAATATGCCTGTGGCCATTCATGGAAAGCCTGGATCTTCCGGAAGTTTGTGTACGGATCGCCGTCGAGATCCAATAGCCCGTCTTCTTTCTTGAATTTTTTCGTATAAGTGGCGGCAGAATGATCCTGTGGTTTTTCGGTCAGCGTGCCGGCTATCCATTCAGGCAAAGTTTCCGACAATAACCGAGCGCCTTCACTCGCCATCATCTCTTCAAAGTCCTCGTATGTCGGCCATTTATTCACAGTGATTTCTTTCTGTGCGACGATCGGTCCATGGTCCATCTGCTCGTCGATCCTTATGATGGTCACGGCTGTCTGCTTGGAATCATCCAGCATCGCTTGCTGTAATGGCGAGGGGCCGCGATATCTCGGCAACAATGACGGATGGATGTTCAGAGTTTTTCTCGTGGGCAGATCGATGATCGAAGAGGGAAGTATCTTTCCATAAGAGGCGACGATGAAGGCGTTCGCATTCTCTTTAGCCAGTGAATCGACGGCCGGCTTATCTAGTTTGGCGAAATCATAGACGCGGATGTTGTTTGTGATCGCCCATGATTTGACGACATTGGGAGTCAGTTTGAGCTTGCGGCCTTGCGGTTTGTCGGGTGTCGTCACGATGAATGATGGTTCCAAGCCTGTCTTCTTGAGTTCATCAAGTACGATGATCGAGAACCGCGAAGAGCCGAAGAAACCGAATTTGATTTGTGAGATTTGATTCATGGTTAAGGTCGTAGGATATTAGGAAGTTAGGACTTTAGGAAATTAGGATGATGCGATTTGCTATTCCCTAATTCCTATCTTCCTAAATTCTTAACTTACTTGCTCTGCAGATCCTCGATCTCCTCATCCGTCATCTCCCATGTCTCGCGAGCCTTGTCCGTGAATAGGATGCCGTTCAAATGATCTACTTCATGCTGGAATATCTGCGCCAGAAGGCCGCTGGCACCGCGCTCGAGCTTCTCGCCTTTCTCGTTGTAGCCTCGCAATGTTACGCGGATGGAGCGCTTGACCTTGCCGTACAGCCAGCGGACCGAAAGACAGCCTTCTTCGACCTCTTTCTTCTCCTTTGACGCTTTGATGATCTCCGGATTGATGAAGATGAGATCGGAACCATCGCCTTTGTATTTCTTGTCAGCCTGCTTGAGGAGAGTGCCGCTGATGACGAATATGCGCAGATTGACGGCGATCTGCGGAGCGGCGATCGCCACGCCGTCTTTCTGTATGGCCATGGCATCCTTCATGTCCACGATGATCTTTTGGATCCGCTCCGACTTGATCTCGTCGACCGGAACCGATTTGGCCACCTCTCGCAGGACTGGCGCTTCTCTTTGGACGATATCTTTCATTGTCAAAATATAGCAGGAATATGGCGGTTGGTAAACACATCCGAATCTGGCTCCATAAGCTATACCTGGCTCTGGATATTGCTTGTTATCGTGGTTTTGGCACTGATCGGCTGGTGGATATTTAGCCGGAGAACGGGGCCGAAAGTGTAAATTGATCACAACAGCGTCTCCGGATTGACCTTGACCAAAACATTGAGGGGCAGTTTTTGACGCATGCGGCCTTATGGTATACTGTGTAAATCTATGACCATGGAAATAATTCCCAAGGAGAGATTCTTTCGAGTATACGCAAATCTACCGGTTGGCGTAAGAGACCAAGTGGTTATTGTCATACCTGATGTCGGACCAATGAGTTGGAATGCCGCGTATGTAGAAGTAAGCAATGGTACCAAGCTCGGCGATACTATCGTAGAAAAGCTTATGGAGCTAAAAATCATTTAATCACCATGGATACAGAAAAAGAAATCATCGACCTGGTGGTGGCTCGTCTCCAAAACCTGCCATCCAATAAGGAAATCTCTATCGGCTCCTCTGGTGAATTCACCAAAGATCAGCTCATTGAACATGTCAAAAAAGACGATGAGGTCGGCAAAAAGATGGTTGCTATTGAGATGGATTTTTTGAGGTCAATGAAAGACGGCATATTCTATGAGCAATACAGCACTAGCAACAACGCCAAGGTCTGATCCGACGACTCGGTATATCTCTGCTTGGGCCGAGAAGACCATCGAAGACCTGAAGTCAAAGAATCTTCAGTTCTTTGTGCTTGCTAAAGAGCGTGCCACGGCATCGATTTTTGATAGCATGATCAAAAAACATAAACCATCGCTGATATTCTTCAATGGCCATGGCGGTCCTGATCTCGTGGCTGGACATGATAATGAGATTCTTATTAAGGCGAATAAGAACGAGATCGTCTTGAAGGGCACGGTCACATATGCCTTGTCATGTAGTTCAGCTAAAGTTCTTGGACCGGCGGCAGTCAAAGTTGGTGCAAAGGCCTATATCGGGTATAACGAGGATTTCATATTCTTCATCTCCCCGGAAAAGATCAGTAGACCCCGAGAGGATAAGACGGCCGACATATTTCTAACTCCGGCTAATCACGTGATTGTTTCCTTAGCTAAGGGTCATACAGCTGGTGATGCAACCAATGCCGCACATGGATATTTTCTCAAGAGCGTGCAGAGGCTCATTTCAAGCGAGGCTTCCGAAGATGATCGTGAATACATGCGCTATCTCATCTGGGATATGAAAAGCTTAGTCTGCTATGGCGACAATACTGCGACGGTGGCTAAATGATTCGATGTACTCGAGAGTCTCGCTAGCTTCGTTCAATCACAACAACGTTTCCGGATTGACCTTGACCAAGACATTCGACGGCAAGGAACGGAGTTTGGCGATGAGCTCTGGATCGGGCCAGGAGTGTGGTTCGACGGAAAGGAGGCCGTGGATGACGGAATTGCCTTTGAGCGTGGAGGTGAAGGCCGGGAATACGTCGACCTCGTAGGGCGTCAGAGTTTGCTGGACGGAGGCCATCGAAACGGAGATCTTGTCCTTCTTGCCTTCTATGGTCAGTTTAATGAGGATGGAAAACGGCGGATACTTGAATTGCTTGCGATCGGAGAGCGTCAGCCGGTAGAAGTCACTCAAGTTGCCTTTGAGCCCGTATTCGAAGACCTTCTCCTCGGGCTGGCGTGTCTGCACCAGAATGGAGCGCGTGGCTTGGACACGTAGACGGATGAGCATGTACATGATCTTTTCCTGGATGCGGAAATCCGGCAGAGCGAACAGGCTGTCCAGAGATGCCACGGCCACGTGGTCGACTTTGTCAGTGAGATGGAGCAGGGCTGATTCGGTGCCGAGCAAGATGCTACCGGGTTTAGATCGGAATCTATTCAGAGTCTCATCCATTTGTTTCGGGGTTTTGGTGGTGTCGGCGTCGATCTGGAAGACATCTATCTCGGGAAAGCGCGTGCGCAATTCTTCCGCCACTCGGTCGATGCCGATGCCGAGCGGAGTCAATCGCCAGCCGCCACAGACCGCGCACATCTCTTCAGCGCTCCGGCGTTCGCCGCATTTGTGGCACATAAAGAAATTTTTCCCGGAAATGGAGGAAGTATGGAGGACGATCGGCGCCGAACAATTACGGCAAGTGACGACAGTCTCGCAGTCATCGCAAACGGTCATAGAAGCAAGCCCTCGCCGCAAAGAGAAGATGAACAAGTGCGTGTTCTCTTCATGGTTGGTGCGGATCAATCTTTCCAGATCCGGAGAGATGATCTTGAAGTCGTTCTTTGCGGACTTAAAAGCCTTCATATCTACAAGGCTGTCCTTGGCATTGGAGATGGAGCGCCATTTGAAAGGCGAACCCTGGTGGATATTCTCCTCATCCAGCCTGTGGAGAGTCTCGACTCGGAGCAAGCTATCGGCCAGGAAGATGGTCTGCCGACGGAGACGGGCGATCATTTCCAGAGCGAAGCGGATATCGAGATACGGTGCTTTCTGGCCGATCCAGCCGCGGTTATTTTCGCGCTCGATTATGGTGGTATCGATATCGCCTCGCGGTAAGAGAGAGAATGAGCCGGTGGCGATGACCACTACGGGATGGTCGGTCTCGGCGATGAGGTTCCAAGTCTCGGAGATCTTTTTCTTGGGGAGGCCGCTGTGCAAGATGAAGATGTAGCCCTCGATGCCTTTTTCCAATTCTTTGAATATATTCTGGCAATCTTCTATGGTCGGCGCGTACATGGCGATCGATCTCTTGCGAGCGAATTCCTGGCGGATCAAGCTGCGCCATGAGCTCATGCGGTCGGCGTCATCGCCTTGCACCGCGAAGATCCGCTCCGAATCGGGTCGCGGTTTGAGCGCGGCCTTGGCCAGAGAGTTGTCTCCGGTCATAGTACCGTCCATGATTAGACTGGGCTGTTTGGGTAGCGGCGGAGAGATCTTGGAGGCGTTCTCCATGAGCGTGTCGGCCACCATAGCGTCGATCACGGCGCCCATGGTGGTGGCGTAAAACTCTGCCACTGTGCCGCAGGCTTCGATGAAAGATGG
>PMZP01000060.1:828-2678 GCA_003170325.1 Candidatus Tayloriibacteriota bacterium | reverse complement strand
TCGCGATCGGAGCGGCACCGAGACGATGGCTCCCACGGGCACCACCGCGGCGGTGAAGTACGACAATTCAGAGGCAATCTTTGATCGGGTGAGCGGAATGACGGTGATGATGTTCATTACATAGTTATACCTCATTTTCAACATTTGTGAATCGGCGAAGCATCAATTTGTTAATTCGGGTAAAACCGATTAGAATACTTCGTATTACATTCATGGACAAAAACGTGGGAAAAAAGGAGTCATTCATCATCGAGGGCTTGGCCGGTCAGAAGTCATTATTCGGCACGATCAAGATCAATGGCGCCAAGAACGCGGCGCTGAAAGCTTTTGCGGCGGCTGTTCTATTTGATGGCGCAGTCGAATTGAAGAATGTACCGCATACTAGCGATATCGATACTATCTCCTCGATACTCGAGAAGCTCGGCGCCAAAGTGCAAGGAAAGGATTCTATTTTCAAGGTTGATACGAGCGCTTTGAAGTCGACCGATATAGACCGTGAATTGGCGGCCATCATGCGCGCCTCTGTCGTTCTGACTGGTCCGATGCTGGCCAGATTCGGCAAGGTGACTTTTCCGGCACCTGGCGGGTGCGTCATCGGCGCTAGGCGTATAGATCTCTTTTTAAGCGGATATGAAAAGATGGGAGCTACAGTTAAACTCGATGACAAGAAATGTTTGTATTCAATCGAAGCGCCCGGCGGTTTAAAAGGCGCTAGCATCACTTTCAACAAGATCTCCGTCGGCGCCACTGAAACCTTAATGATGGCGGCTGTTTTGGCGGAAGGAAAGACGACTTTGAATAATTGCGCTCGGGAACCGGAGATCGTCAATGTGGCCGAGTGGCTCAATGAATGCGGAGCGAAGATTAGTGGCGTTGGCACTTCTGTCATTGAAATCGAAGGAACTGGCGGGAAGTTGCTATCGCCTGCCGTTCCGTTTATAACGATTCCAGATCGTATAGAAGCCGGAAGCTATTTGATTCTCGGAGCTTTATGCGCGCATGATCTCGAAATTACAAACTGTCGACCGGACCATCTTGAAGCGCTGACGAGTTTTCTAATCGATGCTGGCGTGCCGATCCAAATTAAGAAGCTAGGAGCTAGGAGTTTGGAGCAAGGAGAAATTCGGATCGTTGGAAATACAAATCCCAATTCATCTTTTAAGTCCTTTACTGTGAAGACGCAAGAATATCCCGGATTTGCCACCGATTTACAACCGATCATCGCGGTGTTTCTGACTCAAGTATCGGGAAAAAGCAAGATAGAGGAGACTATATATGAGGGACGATTCAAATATGTCGAAGATCTGGTCAAGATGGGAGCGGATATTAAGGCGGTAGATGAGCATCAAATTCTTGTTAAAGGCTCGACCGATTTTGATCAATTGCCAGAAGGCCAAGAACTTTGCGCCCACGACATCCGTGCCGGCTTCGCCATCGTCATGGCGGCTCTGGTCGGCCAAGGATCATTCACTGTGAATAACGTCCACCTGATCGACAGGGGGTATGAGAAGTTGGAGGAGAGACTTACGAAGTTGGGTGCGAACATCAAACGACTCTCAAAATAGGCCTAATCTCCGTTAGGTTTCACCTCCCGGAAATCTGTGCTTCACCTCCACAGGATTTGTGCTAGTATTCAACTCCATGAGTATTTTCTCGCCAAAATTGGGCATTGATCTAGGGACGGCAAATACGCTGGTCTTCGTCCCCGGGAAAGGCATCGTTCTAAATGAGCCTTCGGTGGTGGCGGTCTCACAGATCGACATGAAGGTCTTGTCGGTGGGGAACGACGCCAAGGAAATGATCGGTCGTACTCCGGACTCCATCATCGCCTATCGTCCGATGCGCGACGG
>PMZP01000060.1:0-789 GCA_003170325.1 Candidatus Tayloriibacteriota bacterium | reverse complement strand
GCGACCATTCGGGCCGGAGCTCGCAACGCCTATGTGGTCAAAGAGCCGGTCTTGGCGGCCATCGGCGCCGGCATCTCTATTCAGGAAGCCAAAGGCCACATGGTCATCGACATCGGCGGTGGCACTACCGACGTAGCCGTTATTTCGCTCGGAGGTATCGTCTCTTCGACGTCGGTCAAGGTCGCCGGCAACAAGATCGACGCGGCCATCGCCGACTACGTCAAACGGACATTCAATCTGGCCATCGGCGATCACATGGCGGAGATCATAAAGATAAATATAGGATCGGCGGTTCCATTGGACCAGGAATTGGTCATGAATGTGAAGGGGCGCGATTACCTCTCCGGCCTGCCGCGTTCGACGGAGGTGAAGACCAACGAGATCGTCAAAGCTATCGCGGCACCTCTCCGCGATATGATTCGCGCCATTCGTGACGTCCTTCAGGAGACGCCGCCGGAGCTGGCCGCCGACATCATCGATCAGGGCATCATCATGACTGGCGGCTCTTCGTTGCTCCGCAATCTGCCCGAGCTTGTCTTCCGTCGTACCGGTGTCAAGGCCGTGCTGGCTGATGAACCATTGCTTTGCGTGGCGAAAGGGACAGGAATAGCTCTCGAGCATCTGGATATGTATAAGAAGTCGATGCTTTCTAAGAGGTAGGCAAATAAGTTTGATCCTATAAGCGCGGAAACTGCATATTCCTGGCGCTGGCAAGCGGCTGGTGGGGAAGCTGGTTTCGTCAGGAGTTTTTTATTGACAAGAATTGTGTAATTTGTTGTGTAATGAAGA
>PMZP01000077.1:325-4640 GCA_003170325.1 Candidatus Tayloriibacteriota bacterium | reverse complement strand
AGTTGCAGCCACGTGGTCTTGCCGAAGAGTTTGCTATTTTCGTACACAACTTCCATATCCATGTTTCGGATATATCCTTTCAGTTCGTCCATGGAATAATAACTAAAAAATCTCTCGTATTCATATCCATAGTCATTTTCCTTCAGAACTGATTCATCTTCCATGCCGGGCACCTTGCTTTTGACTGCAATATACAGATAACCGCCGCCCTTCAAAATGGAGACAATCTTATCCAATGTCGATGTGACCTCTGTCTTCTTAAAATGAAGCAAAACAGCCTGGGCAAATACCGCGTCGAATTTCTTACCAAGATCATCGACATTATTCAAATCCATTACTGTAAAATTAGCACCAGGTACGGTCTTCTTGGCGATTTCAATCAGCTTCTCGGAAAAGTCCAGACCAACGACCTTAAATCCTTTGGCTGTTAAATACTTTGACTTCACGCCTGCGCCACAGCCAACATCCAGAACGTCGCCCCCCGGCGGCAACAGTCTCGAAAAAGCCTCCGTACCTTCGACCCACCAGTCGTCTGATTTATGGTCTTTGTACCAATCGGCCGCAATCTTATTGTAGGTTTCCTTTAAATTCATGACAGCATAATTCTATCATACCCCAGCTCCTTCAATCTCCCCTCAATATCCGCGTACTTCTTCCCGCAGAGCATCCCGCCGGCGAATGTCTCGTCATCGGTCACTTCAACTAAACAAAAATCAGGCATTTCGAAAGCATTCTTTTCCTTGATAGTCTTGAATTCGAAATCTGCCATGACCAGGCCCTTGAGATCGTCCTCAAATACGTCGATTTCTGCATCATATCCCTTATAGACATAGGCGTAGCGATTCTTCCGTACACGCTTTCCGTGAATGATCGCCAACGAATCGAACTCGGCTTTGGTCAGCTTGATGGTGTGCTCCTCCGATTCAGATGCATTGGATTCATCGAGCAACGACTTCTTGGTCATCGCGTATGAATCACCTCTTTTCCGCAGACGTAATGTTGGATGCACGGCTTCAGCAGGCAGATAAATGTCCAGGATCTCATGGTGCGGAAATTCCGCCAAGTCCGTCGGCAGGCTTTTCATCAAATATGTTTTTTCCAGTTCGATTTCGATCATGAATCAATGATTGTCATGCCTTACGAATCTCCTCTCTTAACTCCATCCAGATCTTCCCCATATGATTCTCGCCTTTGCCATCTGGACCGTCGTCCCAGAATCCGTCACCTGGCGGATAGGTGTCTATATGCTTCACGATCATGAGGTCACCGGAATCCAACAGGGCTTTGCGGACTTCTTCATGCTGTTCCATTTTCAGGTGCATCAAATTCTTCATGGTCTCCCGCTTATGGGCCCTGAAATCCGGCTTCTGCAAATGTTTGTACTTGGTTGAAACTTCCCAGGCTTTAACAGGACTCCGCGCGGATAAGATTTCTTCGATGATCTTCGTGTCATTGTATCTCATGCATTGGTAGGCATGTTCAACGGTGGGATAGACAACACCATCGACTTCAATGACGTGCGAAGTGTATGGTGAGAAGTAGATGTAGAAAATGTGTAGAGGAAGAGTAGGTAGCATAATGTGTAAATTGTACTCTATCGAGTAGTTTTGTCCATTTAAGAAATGTCTCCAAATATCGACAGGTGGCCAAGTAATCCTCTATTTTAACCTTATTACCGTTAGCCCTAGAGAAATCCGTCAGAGCCATCCACTTCCTCCAAAAAGACGTATTTCGAAATCTTGCTGTGACAAGATTCGCGAATTGAAACTTGATTAAACATCGCATTTAGGCCACAGTTTACAATTACGAGTTCATGAATCTTGCTGCGACAAGATTTACAAAATGACATTTTCGAAAAAGACATGCCTACCCCTGGCCTACCGAACTTTTCGCTCATTTTTTGCCGCCTTAAAAGTAAAGGCGTATAGTATGAAGATGGATAAAATTCCCAATAACAATTCGGCTAATATCACTAAACCTGATCAATCATTCATAGCCATGAAGCGCGGCCTTCTTGAATTCATCGTACTTAAATCTATAGACGCCGAATCTATGTATGCCGACGAACTTCTTAAATTCTTGGAAAAAACTGAATTTTCGTGTCCAAAAGGCACTCTTTATCCGCTTCTACAAAAACTCCTCAATCAGAATCTTATCCTCCAACATTATGACGAATCTGAGATAGGACCCCCGAGAAAATACTACTTTTTGACTGGAACAGGAATTGTGCGATTAAAAACGCTCCACGACTATTGGAAGTTGCTCAATCATAGCATAGAAAATATTAACCTTGAACATATTGTCATGGAAAGAAGCGGACCTTATTACATTTCTCCAGAAACCGTCACACCTCCACCCTGTTGAACAGCCACGAGCCTACGACTAGGAAGAGCACTGTGATACCGGCGATGACTATGGCGTCTACACCTATCGAGTTTTGAGAGACGCCAGTGAAAGCGGCGCGCAGGCCGTCCACGCCGTAAGACAAGGGGTTTATGAAAGCTATCCATTGGATCCAGAATGGAGCAGTCGTCAAAGGAAAGAGCGCGCCCGACAAGAAGAACAAAGGCATATTCACCAGATTCACAATGAGTCCGAACCCCTGCATGTCCTCCATAGTCGAAGCGATGGCTGTCCCGAAAGCCGTGAACACTATTGCAATGCCGAACATGAAGAGCAAACCCCAGAGCACGGCGGCTATGTCCGGACGGAAACCGATGACGATGGTTATGAGGAAGACGATCACACCCTGAATGGTCGAGGTGGTCGCCCCGCCCAAGGTGCGTCCGAACATTATGGAAAGCCGGGAAACCGGAGCGACCATAGTCTCCTTGAGGAATCCGAACTGACGATCCCAAATGAGCTCGATTCCGGAGAAGACCGCCGTGAACATTATGCTCATGGCGATGATGCCCGGCGAGAGGAACTGGATATAGTTACCGCCGCCGGCCTTGGCAAAAATCGAACCGAACCCGAAGCCTAGCGCCACCAGGAAGACGATCGGCTGTCCCAACGATCCCACAATGCGCGACTTCGAGCGGAAATACCGCTTGATCTGCCGAAGCCAGAGTATGTATATCGCATATGCTGTGTTTGATTTCATAACTTTATAAACTTTACGGACTTTCTAACTACCTCCTGCCTCCTCTCCACGCTTGTCTCATCGTGCGCATCTGATCCATACCCGTTCCTTCCTGCTCGCGAATGGCCCGGCCGGTCAGCTTGATGAAAGCATCCTCGAGCGATGCGGTACCTGATGAAGATATGATATTGGCGGGCGTGTCATTAATGACGATCTTGCCGTGGTCGATGATCGCCACCCTTTGGGCTGCTCGCTCTGCTTCTTCCATGTAATGCGTAGTGAAAAAGACCGTAAGTCCGCGTTCTTCATTCAGCTTCTTGATATAGGTCCAGATATAATTGCGCGTCTGTGGGTCAAGGCCTGTGGTAGGTTCGTCCAAGAATAGGATTGCCGGTGTGTGCAATAGGCCGCGGGCGATCTCCAAGCGCCGTTTCATTCCTCCTGAAAATGTTTTGACCAGGCTGTCTTTGCGATCCCAGAGCTCCACGAATTTCATGAGATCTTCGATCTTACCCGGTGATTCCTTGCGAGGAACGCCATAGAGACCGGCATGGAAGAACATGTTCTCATAAGCAGTAAGCTCGTCGTCCAACGATGGGTCCTGGAAGACGATGCCGAACGATTGGCGGACAGCGTGCGACTGTTTGACCGGATCCATTCCATTGATCCGTATCGTACCCGAAGTCGGATGCAACAGAGTCGTCAGCATTTTGATAGTGGTCGTCTTGCCGGCGCCATTCGGTCCGAGAAACGCAAAAACGCTTCCATTTTCCACATCAAATGAGATATCGTCCACTGCTACTAGCGAATGTTTGAATTTCTTGGTCAGATTCTTGACGGATATGGCGGAGTCAGGCATGACGAATTGAAATAGTACCATTAATACTACCACGAGGCCATAAACGGTGCGAAATCATCTAGCCTCCTTTAGCGCCTTCGCCCACCAAATAAGTTGAGTGATCATGCCTTCCGCCGTGTCTTTGAATGGATCCAATGCGCCCGACTTCAAATCCCCCTTCTCGTCAACCATGAACCACGGCGCCGGAATATGAATAGCCGCACGAATCGGAGCCATCTGCAATTCCACCGCCACGCTGCGAAGCTGTTCGACCGCTCTGGCACCACCGACACTGCCATACGCCACGAATGCTATCGGTTTATTATTCCATTCCGTGTAAGCGTAATCAAGAGCGTTTTTCAAAACTGCCGAATAGCCATGATTGTATTCCGGCG
>PMZP01000077.1:0-313 GCA_003170325.1 Candidatus Tayloriibacteriota bacterium | reverse complement strand
GGATCCGAGCGAATGATCTTCATTGTAAAATGGCATCTTCCAGTCGCGCAGATCCAGCAATTCAACTTCGAGCTCTGCGTGCTTCTTCGCCAACCCGACGATCCAATTCGCCGGCTTATCTCCAAAACGTCCCTGACGCGTGCTACCAAGTATGATTTTCACTTTTAATGTATTCATATGTTTTCTCTTAAAATCCGCTAACACTGTTGATGCCGCGGAAAAGCATATATCATTACCAAAAATGCTTACACGAACGTCAGCGCCCTTCCTTTCAAGCCGCTGCGTCCCGTTCGTCCGATGCGATGCACATAGT
>PMZP01000044.1 GCA_003170325.1 Candidatus Tayloriibacteriota bacterium | reverse complement strand
CATTAAAATTCTTCGACATCAGAATCTCTTGTTCTCTTAGACTTACGAATCCATCTTTGTGGCACCTCTTCCCAAGTGCCAGTGCTAAGTATATTCCTCTATCTGTGTAAAGACAATCGTTATTCATGAATGTGTTAAATAAACTTCCAAGTCAACATCAGATTCTTCAAGACCGGCTCGAACTCCACCGGCGAACTGATCTGATACAGAAGGCCATTGGCAACGAACCAGATTTCCCTGGTATCTATATCGACATTTTTAGACTGGAAAGTCGTTCCGGCGTTATGAGAACCGAATATGACCGGCTGTGGATCGATGATAACTTCATTCGGTAAGTCGCTCCTGACGCGCTCGGCGGTTATCGTCGTGGCCGGATCATTGAAAGGTCCGACCTCGATCTGGAAGTTGATCCCGGATTTCGGTTCGGAAATCGTGAATATCGTCCCATTATCTTGCTGGACAGGATTCACGACAAAACCATCCGGATATTTGAAGGAGAAATGAAAGTCAGGACTTTCGTAGGTCTTGTCGAACGGCTCTGCCATCACAGAGTCTAATGCCTGCGGTGATTGCAAATCGCTAACGCCGGCAGTTTTCGAGCGTATGAACATGAAGTAACTCGCGGCGGCGATGATCAATATGACGATGATTGTAATGAAGGCTTTTTTCATATCACTAGATTCTAAAACTCTATCTGCGACAAATAATCCTTGAAACCGAGAATCTTCTTCACATCGCCTTCACGGTAAAGAAACGCCTCAACATCGTGGGCTAATATCTTAAAATCAAAACCGGCTATGCGAGCCGCCAGTTTCTCTTTGAGTTCAGCAGAGTTCATTATTCCAGATTTTAATATGCTCTGTAAGCTTTACGAACTCCGGAACAGTCAATGAAAAATTGTCAAAATCAAGATCCTCGGAAAAACGGGCATTGCCGTACAAAAGGCGCAAAGCGGTACCGCCCAAAAACGCCAACTTTGCGGATATCGGGGAACTAAAGATGACGTTCAGTATCTCGCACTGGATATATTCACGCAAAATATTGCGCTTCTGGCGCTTTTCCGGCAAGCTATAATAGTTCTCTATGGTAGTTAGATCAATCATGGCTGATATAGTCGAGAAACTTTTCCGCTCGACGCTTAAACGACGCGTTCTCATACCGGGATAAATATGTCCTGAATTTTACAATATCGGCTCCCTCACGAAAAGCCAAGATGTTCAGACGAGCTTCCTCAAAGTCGGGCACATCCTTGAGATGCGGATTCAAGTACAAATAATCCAAGACGGCCTTTTCGATCTCCGCTAAACGGAATCGCCGCCCACCAAAATCAACCAGCTTGTATCCAAATAATAGAGTTGGCTTTATTCGGCGATACGAAAAACGGCCGAATTCTGTTTCGAATGTCTGGGTCTTTTTCGAAGTTACCGAGGTAATACTGTACACAGACTCCGGAATGAGGTTATACCTCGACAAGGCTAATTCAAGTGAAATATACGACGGTTCGTATATGGTATTGGCAATCAGAGATAAGACCGATTCATTGACTTCAGTGCCTCCAAAGATATAGTAACCGCGCGTAACCATCTTCAGATATCCTTTTTCCTTCCATTCATCGAGTCGACGCAAGTCAAAATCCGCCTCAATCTTCCTAATATCGTTCAAATTAAAGACGATGAACTTCTCTAAATTTTGCTTAAATTCGATGAATTGCATGTATTTTGTTTCTCGAACATGTGTTTTTTAACATGTTCGAGAATTAAGTATATCATGTGGAGCTTGTTCCCGCCAAAACTTTCCAAATGACGTACATAGCGTAGGTGTCTTGGCCGCAATAATCCATCAAATCTTTCAGAATCTTCTCCTTTTCCGTCGGCACCAAGTCGCCGAAGATCATCTCACGCCACTTTTGCGAAGCGGTGGCGCCTTCTTTGATCGTGAGATCATTGTAACTCAATTCCGGCGCCAGCGCCGGCAGGACTTTCTTGATGGAAGTCTTGCCGTGAAAATCTGGATGGACGTAGAGCTGTTTCTTGAATATATCCATGAGATCGTAAATGCGGCTATTTATGTCCTCTAGGAATGCCTTGTGCTTCGGATTGCGCTCTGCTAATTGGGTGTTGATGCTCTGCTCGAAGCTTTTATTCCAGGCAATGATGCTCCCCTTCGGTCCGATCAAGGAACGCAACTCGCCAATGATCATCTCTGAAGGATCAGAATCAGCTTGATGCAGATATTCAAAGTTGTCGGTTTCGCCGGTCGGATCATTGACCACATGCAGAGAGAATTGGAAAGGAATCTGATCAAAAGGATGAAAACCTTTGAATAGAGGGACGGCCGAAGCGTAAGTTTCATAATCGAAGAAATACAAAGGGTACTGCAGCTCTTTGAGTTCTTTTTCAATAGACTTATGATCGATCATCGGCTTTTTATTCCTATATGCCGTGAGCTGATTGCTTTGAATCTCCGTAAGATGAAATTCCGACGGAATGTCGTCGAGATCGTATATGCCACTGTCGATCAAAAGCCGCAGAGTTTTCTTGCTCGATCCGATACGAGCCAGATCGTGGACGGAATACGCCGGCACTTCGGGATGAGAATATGTAAATGTAGTGCATTCTGCGCTCCGGCCGGCGTAAATGCATTCACAGACTAATTCTTGCTCTGATTTTTCGAATATATCCTTCTCGGCTTGATTCATTTTATTCCAAGTTTTCCCTTCCCTTTCGCCGACTTGATCGGTGATGTCCTCAATAATGAAGAGTTGCTTTATATCCAGCTCATCGCCGCGGACATATTCCTTATTCAAGTGGATGATGAAGATCTTGCCAAGCTTGATGCCGAGATTACGGATGATTACAGCCTGGAAAGAGGCGTCCTCGATAAAATCTACTTCGTTTGTGTCTTTTAGAGAATTGCTGGCCTTTATTTCATAGAGATTCCAAGAATCGCTTACTGCGTCATATGTCAAGATATCCGACCGCGCCGAAAAATCGTCGAATTCAAAGGTTGCTTGAAATAGAACCGGCGTTTTGCGTTCGACGTGTTGGCGCGTTATATCCACCGCGTCTTTCTCAAGACTTTTTATGAATACTCCGTGTGGAAACAATTTTTGCGCCATCATCTCGACTTCATGGCCCATGATTGATAGACTTTTCTCGAATTCTGATAGCTCGAATAACTCATGTAATTCCGGTTTGTTTACTTTGAGCCAAGCATTTTTCGGGCACTGGCAATATGCGAGGTACGTTGTTTTATCCATTTTGAGATTAGTACTTGAAGTTTTTCACCTTATCTTCTTTTCCTTTGTTCGCGAAATCGATCTCATTGTAGCGCTTCCAGGCTTTTTTCAGGCGGAACATCTTGCCGCGAGTATTCACATAGCGGACGGTGATATCGTCGATGAGCTCGGTGTTCACTTTGGAGCCATAGACTCCTTTTATCTGCTCGAGATATATGACCATTTTGTTACAGCTAGCCATGGCTTTTTCGAGCAAGGCCACACCGCCTGCGAAATCGTCATATCGTAGAGAATGCGATTCGCCGACCCACAGCGGGATCGCCATGGAACACTTGACCATGTCATCGAGAAAAGAGTAATTCAATTTGGCTAGGACCGGGCTTATGTCCTTGCTGATCAAAACCGAGCACTCCATGGTCTTCTGATAGACTTCCAAGTCCCGGAACGTATGAATGGTCTTTTTAGTATATGCCATATTTTAATAGATTTTGTTTGATAAGTCTTATACGACTGTCAAGATATTCTCTTTGGGCACTTCGACTACTTTGCCCGAACGATAGTGAACATTACGTTTGCGCTTGCGACGGATCTTCTTGACCACATGCAAGGGATAAAATTCGTAATAATGTTTGTCGTCGAA
>PMZP01000025.1 GCA_003170325.1 Candidatus Tayloriibacteriota bacterium | reverse complement strand
ACTTTATCCTTGCTGAATGTTATGCGCGCGAAGTTATGCCCGCCGCGGATGAGCGAGGGGTAGGTGAATGACATGAATGATTCATAGCCGAGCTCGGTCAAGATCGCTCCCAGCGTCGAACCCGACTCGCGTATGCCGTCTCCAGCCGCTCCGCCGATGCCTACCGTGAACACGCTGTCATGGGATTTTCTCATTGATTGGCTATATTATACTACAATCGTGATATAATGAGTATTATAAGCGATAATTTACACCACATGTTTAAAGGTAAAACAGCTATCGTCACTGGATCAGCTAAAGGCATCGGATACGGAATAGCCCTATTGTTGGCAAAGGGAGGAGCTAACGTCGTCATGGGCGATTTTGATGCGGTTACCAATGAAAATGCCGCAAAAGAGATCGAGAAACAGACAAAAGCTAAATGTTTTGCGGTCGCGTGCGATGTATCTAAGAAGTCCGATGTCAATGATCTGATCAGATCCGCTATCGATAAGTTCGGTTCGCTAGACATTCTCGTCAATAACGCAGGAATATATCCGTTCAAACCGTTCATGGATCTGACCGAAGAAGATTGGGACAAGGTCATCGATATCAATCTTAAGAGCGTCTTCCTCTGTTCGCAAGCAGCCGCAAAAGCTATGAAAGATGGCAGTAAGATCGTGAGCATATCATCGATCGCGGCCTTCGTAGGATTTGAAGGATTGACGCACTATTGCGCGACTAAAGGAGGTATCAATGGTTTCACTCGCGCGTTAGCCCTAGAATTGGCTCCTAGAAAGATCAATGTCAATGCAGTAGCTCCCGGTTCTATTGATACGCCAGGTTCGAGCGGAGTTTCCGATGAGCAAGTCAAAGCCATGAATCAGGCTATTCCTTGGAAGAGGATGGGAACGGGCGAAGATATCGCTAACGCGGTCGCATATCTGGTTTCATCGGGCGCTGATTATGTAACAGGACAAGTCATCGTAGTGGATGGAGGCTGGACTTTGAGATAAGTTTCCCTGCGGTCCAGTTTGCGTAAATACTGAAAATGGCGGAAATTGAAGAGAGAGGGACGAAAAATCATCCGAGAATGAAATCGTCCTCGGATATGAGCGTTCTCGAGCAAGGAAGTGATTTTCCTGGAAAGTTTTTCATTGACAGGAATGTTGTAATTTGTTTTATAATGATGAAGAAATATGGCTCTACATAGCCTTTGATTATATCATGCAAATCAATTTGTGTGAATAAATAAATTCGTGGCATTACAACTTCCCCAAGCCGACGATTTACGGGCTATCGAATTACAAAATATGCTATGATTTACTGATGTCCAGTCAAATATCCACCACCCAGGTGCCATCTAAGCCCCAAATCCCCAAGATCAAAATCGGCTGGTTCTCATTTTCCTGTTGCGAGGACAATACCATCGTCATGACTGAAGTCATGAATGATCACTGGCAGGAATGGAAGAAGCTTTTCGATTTCCGCCATGCGCGCGTCCTCAAGTCCAACAACATCATGGACAGCTTCGATATCGCCTTCATCGAGGGGGCCATGGCATCGCCTGAGCACATCGAGAAGCTCAAGGATATCCGCAGCCGTTCCAAGAAGCTGGTCGCTGTCGGCGCATGCGCCGTTGTCGGCATGCCAGCCGCGCAACGAAATACTTTCACAGAAGAGCAGAAGGCCAGCATCGATTACCTCCTGACCCGCTTCGGCGCTCTGCCTGACGTCAAGAAAGTCTCTGATGTTGTAAAAGTAGATGTGGAGATTCCAGGCTGTCCGATGGATCCAAAAGTTTTCTTGGAGAAGGTTAATGCGTTGGTCAAGGAGTTGCGGGGGTGATGAATTGAGTTATCCGCAAAAAGCGGACATCTGAATATCCATGAAACTGATCTCATTAAACACTTGGGGTTGTCGCATCACCGAACCATTATTCGATTTTATTAAAGGTCATGCCGAATCAACGGATGTCTTCTGCTTCCAAGAGATTTTAAAGGGCGGACACGGCATAACTAGCAGAGGTGAGATCAAGAGCGCTTACGAAGACATACAGCGCATGCTCCCGAATCACACCGGCTATTTTTCCGAATACGGAGATGGCGGCTATTATAGCGAAAGATCGAAGGATCTAGATTTTAAATATGGGATTGCCTGCTTTGTGAGCAATAATTACAAGCAATCCTTTGGCCAAACTATCTCGTTATATGACCCGACGAAGAAGTGGAGCGATTATTCCGGGCGATTTGCCGTGGGCACAGCGATGTCAGTTCAAGCTGGTGAATATGGGATAATCAATGTCCACGGCTTATGGCAGGAGAGCATTAAGAGAGATACTGAAGCGAAGATAGAGCAGAGCCAGAAGGTCCTTGATCTCGCGAAGGAACTCGAGGGCTCGCAAATTATTTGTGGTGATTTCAATCTATTACCGGATACAAAAGCGATTCAAATGATCGGCGCTGAATACAAGGACCTTATCAAAGAGTACTCTATAATAGATACGAGAAGTCCTTTGTATACCAAGGAGCTTCGGTATTCGGATTATGTCTTTGTGGACAAAGACCTCTCTGTGAATGAGTTCTCGGTTCCGAATGTGACCATATCAGATCACCTGCCGATGATTATAAGAGTCCAATAATATTCTGGAATATAAGGGAATATGCTAGACTACATTTATGCATAGAATAGACTTACGATTGGACCACATAACCAAAGTCGAAGGGGACGCCTCCATGGACGTGACCGTCAATGACGGCAAAGTCACAGACGTCAAATTCGCCATCGTCGAATACAAGCGCTTCTTCACCGAGGCAATGAAAGGGAAGAATATCGCCGCTATTCCGGCTCACTTGTCACGCATCTGCGGAACCTGCTCGAACGCTCACGTCATGGCCGCTATCGCAGCCGCCGAGAACGCGCTCGGCATCGAGGTCACACCGCAGACCAAGTTGCTCCGCAAGCTGACTATGCACGGGCTGGTTTCGCGCGACCATGCATTACATCTCTACCTTTTCGTCATGCCGGACCTTTTCGGCAAGGATGCGTTTTTGGATTTCGACGATGAGGATCCGATACAGCACCAGCTCCTTCATGACGGCTTTGATGTCAAATCCGCCGGCAATCATCTCTCGCAATTGGTGGCAGGAAGAAGCGTGCACGCCACATTCCCAGTCATCGGCGGATTCCTGAAGTTCCCGACGCCCGAAGGCGCGGCTGAATGCGTCGAGGAAATGAAGGCTGTCAGACCAGCTGTATTACGGCTGATTAAAATTTTCATGGACGCCCCTCTACATCTTGATCGCAAGACCAAGTACATGGCGCTCATTCCTGACGATACTTTCGGATATATCGGTGGGAAGATCGTCACCGATAATGGCGAAGTCTATGAACAGAAGGATTTCCGATCTCATTTGGAGCATACAGTTTTGCCTTACTCGCAAGCCTCGGCTTATAAATACAAAGGCGAGAGCTACATGGTCGGCGCTTTGGCGAGAATCAATCTGGCCAAGGATAAATTGCATCCCAATACCAAGGAATCGGCCGCCGAAGCATTGAAGCTCTTCCCATCTACTGATATTTTCCATAACAATCTGGCCCAAGCCATAGAGATATTACACTCCATAGATGAGTCAATTGAGATCTTGACCAATACTGTCTTTACGCCGGAACCTGTCATCAAAGTCCCCATGCGTGCCGGTACAGGAATGGGCGTTATCGAAGCGCCGCGAGGCACTCTGTACCACAAAGTCGTAATGGACGAGAATGGAATCGTTCTGGACGGTGAAGTCATCGTTCCGACCGGCCAGAACCAAGTCAACATCGAGCGCGATGTCTCCGCCATAGTCGAGCCGCTCATCGCCGAGGACGAATCAAAAGAAAAGATCGGCATGGAGATCGAGAAGCTCATCCGTGCGTACGATCCTTGTATGAGCTGTGGGGCGCATTTCCTTAAAGTGAAGTGGAAGGGGAAGTAGGCATTGGAACTGCTCAACTTGCAAAGCGCCGTGGGTTCGATATGCTTTGAGCAGATCGACAGTTTTGGTGCCATTGAAAGCACCAAGAAAGGAAATATGGAACCTGAAATATCCGGTGAACTTGTATTTTTGCATTACGCGTATTTTTGCATCGAAATAAAGATGCGGCGTGGCTTTATAGGATCGTTCGAGGCGGCGGAGCTGACACGTCTAGTCGAATGTATGGGTATACCCACTCACCGTCTGCTCTGGAGATGCTTCCCCAGCGCAGTCGAGAAATATGTAGATTCTATCGGGGTTGATCCGTTCGATCTTCGTCCTTGGACTGCAGAATCCGTCAGAGCTTTTTGGCGGAATCATAAAGGCCGAGTCCGAGAATGCGATACGATCAGAGGAATAGTTGATAGCGTCAATGAAATTTCGGCCATGATCGTGGTTGGTGATAAGAGAGTCCGCGTATTCAACAAGCACAAATTCTCGATCTCTCCGGGAGACACCGCATTCTGCCACTTGTTCGGCATCGCCGAGGTCTCGAAGAAGGCTTCGGGTTAGCACCTTTTCTCGCATTGCTGTTGCAGGCGGTCTCCCAAGACCGCTCTTTTCATTATATGGAAATGTGTTAAAATCTGATTGTAATAATAATTGAGCTATTACGGCTACATTACGAAGATTGCAATTATCAATATATGTAATTTGTGGCTAAGAATATGAATAATCTCTATAAAGGTTCACTCAAAATGCCCTACTATATGATCGGCATTGTGTTTGTGGCACTTCTTTTCACTACTAGCACTGTTTCTGCGCATAAAAGCCCAGCTGACTGTACCGGCAGCGGATTGGGTATCACTCTTTTTGCAAATGCGCCCCAAGCGCATATAGGCGATGTTATCTCTTACAGTTTGAATATTTTCAACGGAATGGGCGGAGGAGCGGCTGTCTGCGACGCATCCGATATCTCTGCTTCGATCGTGACTCCCGACGGCACCAGCCATCCTATAGCTTTACGCCGGACAGCGCTTTCAAACGGCGATACAGATTCATATCCGAATGTAGTGACTTATACAGCTAAGATCGCTGATGTGCAAACAAACGGCACTCTGACTGCTTCGGCTGTAGATACAGGGGCTATTCATCAAAACATCACAGATAGCCAAGGAGGCGGCAATCAAAGCGTAAATGTGACGGTTGTTCCGATTGTCTTACCCTCGCCAACGCCTTCACCAACGTATTCCCCTACATCTTCTCCTACACCTTCACCAACGTTTTCGCCAACACCCTCGCAAACGCCTTCACCCACATCTACACCCGCACCAGTCACTCCAGTAGTTCCGGTGTCAGTCATACCACCACCAACTGGCGGTGGTGGCGGTGGCGGTAGCAGTTATCCGTCAAGAATCATGCCGAGTATCGGAATCACAAAAGTCGCGACTCCGTCTGTTTTGTCTGGAGGACCGGGATTGGTAACATATACTTATACCGTAGTAACTGCCGGAAGCCAGTTATCGCTCAAAAACATATCATTGATCGATGACAAATGCAGTCCCGTCACCAAGATTACCGGAGACCAGAATGTAAATGGCAAACTTGATCCTAGCGAATCGTGGACATATAGCTGCACTACAAAGATATATACGACTACGACTAATATCGCGACTGTCACTGGATATGGAGATGACGCCTATGGTCAGCTTGTCACTGCTACCTCATCTGCCATTGTCACAGTGTCCATACCGATGCTTCCGAACACAGGATTTCCCCCTGAAGAAAGCGGCGGCTGGTCCATAACCATCGGCTTGCTCTGCATGCTTGTTTTGGTCCCGACTTCGCTGTATGCCATATGGAATCATTAAAAATACGGACGATCGTTCACTCGATCGTGGCCGTTCTGACGGGAGCGGGCTTAGCCGTTACAGTCTATACTTTCGGCATCGCTGTGGTGTCATCGGCTGGAACCAGTGTCGTTCATGATAGATCGACCGCCAGCGTTATTGAGATTACACAGGCTCCGGCGGCTAGCGTAAGGATATCACCTATATCAGCGCTTCCGTCGCGCTTGAGAATACCGTCTATCAAGATCGATGCTCATATAGAGCATCTCGGCCTTACGCAAGACGGAGCCGTAGCTGTCCCGGAAGGCCCAGTTGATGTATCTTGGTTCGACCGGGGCCCTCTTCCCGGCCAAATAGGCATCTCCGTGATAGTCGGACATATGGGCTGGTTGCATAATGCGCCGGCGGTATTCGATGATCTCGATAAGATACGCGTCGGCGACAAGATCTTTGTCGAAGACGAGAATGGCGTGGTAGCAGCTTTCGAGGTGCGCAGCCTACGGACATATGGTGAACACGAAGATGATTCTGACGTCTTCAGCTCTAGCGATGGGAAGTCTCATCTGAATCTCATCACCTGCGGAGGAGTTTGGGTAAGATCGGAGCAGAGATATTCGGAGCGTTTCGTCGTCTTCTCTGATTTGATCATATAAGCACGAGCTGATCGCCTACCTCAATTGCTTTACGATGGATTCAAATGCCATGTCTATTTTAATATCCATCGGCACTCCGATGATCTTGATTCTTTTGAGTTTGCCGAGCTTCTTCAGATATTTCAGATTCGCCAAAGCGTCGAAGTCATGCATAGTAAGGCGCGGAGACGAGTCGAATGATTCAAGGTCATTGAAAACGGTCACTTCATCAAGACCCATGACGGTATCTATGACGGTCAATTCTTCCGGCACGTCCCATTCCTCGTTGGGGTCCTTTATTTCAAAAGATATGTCCGGGAATGTCTGACGCAATTTCGGCATCATCTTCACTGGCAATGAATCGATCTCCAGATCGGGATTGCCAAAGATGAATACGATTTTGCGGTCGGAGGTTACTTTCATAAAGTCAGTAGGGCAGTTCCATTATAGCGTCAATAACACACAGACCGTTTGCAATTCTGATAGGTCGCTTCCAGTCAGTTTCTGGTTCGTACCCTCGTTCAGATAGTACATGATGGCCCGGGGATCGTTCACGTGCCCGAGTCCCAGAGCGTGTCCCAGCTCATGTTCCAAGACCCTGGTTAGCTGGCCTTCATTGGCGAATTGATATATATTGATGCGCGTACCGGCAGAATCTCGGATGTATTCGCCCTCATCGAACTGCTCGCCGGTCGAAGCTCCGGTGGTATTGTATGATTTGACATTCAGATTTAGTAACTGGATCAGATGATTGAGTTCGACCGCCATGGAGTTCAGAGTATTCACCATCTGGTTGAAGGTTGCGCGTTCCTCCCCAATGGAAGCACCCTCTGAGTCCAAGCTCTGTCTTTCGGACTGGAGCTTGGCGTATTCATCTGGTGGTGCTCCTCCGCGACTGTTCCAAGAGGAGACTTCTTGGCTGTAGGAGGCCATATCTTGATCGTAGGCGTCGATCCTCGTTTGCAGGGAGGACTTATCGGCGGTGTACTGCTTTGAAAGGGCATCGTATTTGGTTTTGAGCGTGTCGTAGGCGGTCCGGTCATCCGAGATAACTACGCCGATCTTTTTCAATTGGAGCGTCGCTTGCTCGCGGTAATCATAAATGAGATCTATCTTTAGCGGACCGTCGGCAGAATATTTGAAAAGTGGCCTTCCAAGAGCGTCATTCCAAACGCTGGCGGCCCCGGCAATGTCCTTTTCGAATTGGTTCGCACTGACGCCGAACCGACCGTCGAATGAGCCGACCGAATAGAGGATCGGCTCGGTGCAGGGAGCCGGCGGCGACAACCTGTTCTTTATCTCATTCATGATCGGAAGGATCATATGTCCTATGTCCGCTGAATAATGGAAGGTTGCAAAAGCACCGCCAATCATGATGACTACAAACACGATTGTGATGATTGATCGTCTCATTCCTTGATTATCTCACATTTCGGCTGATGCTACCCATCATTTCATGATAACGAAAGCCCCCTAAAAAGGAGGCGGTTCGTTAAATATGGGTCAAACCGATGGTAAGCCCATTGATGTGCACATCGCTAGACATGCGTACAGTGATAGCCGCACGATGGTCGGGATTATTACAAGCAATGTTAAAGCAAGTGTGCTACAGTTGTGCGCAAAATATGCGCGCAAAAATAATCCTTCTGGCGGTCCTCTCACTCCTCATATCCTTAACCCGAAGCCGGGTCGCTCTAGCCGCCATGACGACTCCGGTTGCCGGTGTCCATGGCGCTCTGCCGTCGAGTCTTTATATCCCTAAGATCAATAAAGTCGCTTCCGTCATTCCGGTTGGCCTGACGACAGCCGGCGATATGGACGTGCCGCACAATTTCATCCAGGCAGGCTGGTATCAGTTCGGCGTCCTGCCTGGCAAGGTCGGTAGCGCCATCATCGACGGACATGTGGATAACGGCGCGTCTATTCCCGGTGTGTTCAAGCATCTACATGAGCTTGCCGTCGGCGACGATATCTACGTCACGGATCAGTCCGGAAATATTTTGCATTTCAAGGTAACGGGGACCACAGTCTACAGGCGCACTTCTTCCAGTGCTCCCATCTTCGCCAACGCAGGCATACCGCTTCTCAAGATCATTACTTGCTATGGTACGTTCATACCTAAAGACAAGACTTATGACCGGCGGTTGGTCATAACCGCTTCGCTGGTAGGATAGATCGGAATCCTAAGTCCGACCTATTATGTGAGGAGGTTCACTATGAGCGCGATAAGGGCTATGACCAAAAGTATATGAATCAAGCCGCCGCCGATATGGAAGCTGAAGCCTAGGAGCCAAAGGACGACCAGAACGACGATTATTGTCCAAATCATGGTATTTTAATTTTTAATCTTGATAATGATGCTAAATACTAGGGAGTTGCACTACCGGTGGGGACGGGAGAGGTTGCCGGGACCGTAACATTCACCGTTGTTCCGTTGCTCTCTGCTGGCGCTGGCACCTGTGAATACGTCCGCCCTCGTAGATAGGGGAGTCCGAAGACCAAAAACAGCACAACGATGAGGACCCCGAAGATGATCCCGATAACTAATCCGGCAGATGAATCTTCGGTTGAGCTTGGGGGCGTGTTGATAATAGTAGTCATAATGGTATTTATGATTATGGTAATAAACTGCTTTACACGTTCATTAATACAGACGCACGAAATAAGCAAGCATTACAAGCCTTAGTTTGGTCGACGGTGAATACCTTGAGTTTTGCTAGCGAGCGGCTTTCATATACGCCGTAACGTCCGTGAAAGCCGTATTGGCGGGAAGAGTGAATAGAGACTGGGCCGGCGTCTGGCTGGTACAGGAATAAGCCGTCGGCTGGTTGACGTCGAGTCCTCCGACTTTACCCAACATGGCAGATGAGCTGGCCGCGACCGACCAGAGCATCTTGACGCCTTTGGAGAGGGCATCAGACCAAAGGTAGGTCATGCCTTTAGAAATGATCATGTGAGCTTTGACTACCTTGTTAGACGTATCGGTTCTCACGAAATCTCCGCGCATATCGCCTGAAGCTATGTATACCGTGCCTGATAAGCTCGAGGTGCTGGCCGTTGCGGGAATCGAAAAGGTACAGGTCTCTGTCGCGCCTGAAGCGATGAGATCGTGCATGGTCTGGCGTGCAGCGCTAGCATTTGTTTGATTAACTTGGACCGATTGGTCCGACGCGCTCGATGAAGTCGAGGCCGTGCTCTCTGAACCGGAAGTAGAAGCCGGCGTAGTCGACTTGCCCGATGACGCTACGAGGATCACGATGACCACGATGACGATGATGCCGACAATCCAATAAGTTGCTTTGTTATTCATATGCTTAGAATTATGATTGCTAAAAATGACTCGGTGCTAGTTGAAGCATTATAACATTTGTGTATAAAAGAAAAACACGCCGGATTGAGTGTTTATAGTAATTTTAAAAAATCACCCCATCAATGAAACTCGCTTGGGCGAATACATTGATGGGGCGTTCAGATCCTCCCGGGCATCAGTACAAATCAGACGACTGGCTCCTGGATGACTTCTTGGTCTTTGCCGGGCGTAGTCGGAAAAGAAGGTCCAGAGTGAGCGAGGTCAGCATGACTACCATCCACTTCTGCCGAGTCTCCAATCGGCTCCGTATTTAGGGCCGGTGTCTGCTTGGTACCCATGTCGTCGATCACGCCGGTTGACATGAATCCGCCGTCAACAACATGGATCGAACCGTTAATAAAGGAAGCCAAGTCTGATAAGAAGAAGACCACTAGATTGGCCACCTCCACCGGCTGGCCGTACCGTTTCAAGGGCGTGCGATCCAAGATCCTTGGGCCGCGGCCATCAGATTTCAAGAGTTCTTCGTTTTGAGTCGTGGGCAGAAATCCCGGGGCCACCCCGATAGTTCGTATGCCCCCGCTGGTCAGCTGTTGGTCGGCTGCCATTTGCCCCGTTAATGCAGCTACCGCCGCCTTGCTGGCAGCATAAGCATGAACTCCGCTCAAAGCTTGGAAAGATGCAACAGAGCAGATATTGATCACGACTCCGCCGCGACCTTGGAGTAGCATCTGCTGGCATACTGCCTGCGACGTAAGGGCACTGCCAAGCAAGTTGAGATCAAGCATTCTTTGAAAGTCGCTCCTCGTCGTATCCAAGAATGACTTCTTCGTCTTGAGATTCCCGCCGGCGCAGTTCACCAGGCCGTTGATCTGGCCGAACACTTCGAGACCAACTGCGACAGCATCCACGATGCTTGTATTATCACAGACGTCGAGCCGGCAAAGCTGAAGTCGAGGATGACCATAGTAGCTCCAGGACTGTCTTAAGGAGAAAGCTTTTTTAGTGTCGTTATATCCACAGACGGCATTTCCGCCGGCATCGATTATCCCTTCAACGATAGCTCTCCCGATGCGGCCGGTTCCACCTGTGACCACCACGGTTTTTCCTCCCAGTAGTTCATTATTGATGACCATAATTCACTTCCATTCTTTTCGTTACTCCCTAGCAGTAACTGGATTTATCGTTTAGGTATGGTTTTGTAGTCGCCATAGCCTGAAAACGCCTATTCATCAAGCATCTTGAGGCTATGGCGATAGACTATCTGAGTATGTTTATACACTAGACAAGCTGCACATGTCAAAGACTTGCTTTTGGGTTAGGCGCACGATCATAATCACGCTATAATTTACCCATGAAGATCATCTGGAACAAAGTCACCGGCTTTTCGCAAGCAGTCGCCATAATTCTATTTGTCGCTGTCTTTTTAGTCGGCTTTCTGATCGGACGAAATTTTTGAAAGAAGCTGTTTTGCGGATCCGTCTATTTAAGAGTTATTTAAGAGCTATTTAAGCGTCGCTTTGACTACCTCTCCTAGCCGTTGTTCGCCATGCTCGGTCGCTTCTTTGACGGTATTGAAGATGTAAACGGTCTTGCGATTGATTATATACGGTAGAAGGTGAATTATAAGATGTATGATAAGCGTGACAACAGAGATGACTGCCAGGATCAGTGATTCTCGATATATGCCTTGGGTGAAGATGGCGGACAGGAATAGAAGATGGATTCCGGTCAAAGCCGTGAAGGATACAAGGTCGAAATTACGAAGGTAATTGTGACGATATTTGATGAGTGACCAGACGACGATGTGCAAGAGCTCGGTCATGATGACTGTGAATAATATGATCTTCCATAATTCAACCTGCGGGTTCATCATGATGGAAAGATCGGGACTGTATTGGAACTGGAGAAGCGAAGCCCAGTTATTTATTTGATAGGGAAGGATGGCAATCAGACTGAATACGGCTAGGCCGACAAGAAGCCCGAGGTATGACAGGAAAGGCGAAAGGATCATTAAAAACTTCGTCATGGTCCTTCTATGATTCAATGTCCTCAAGAAGCGGATCAAGAATGAAAAAGCCAAGACAACCAGTATCCAGCCGACCAGATTTTCGAAAGGCACTCCGTACCATTCTTTGTCGAGCGGTATGGCCCAATGCCAGAAACCAAGCCGAATAGCGATAGCATCCATGGCTACATCTAGTATAACGGCTGTCAGGGCATCCATGAATGGCCGTAGCGTCCAAGGCAAGTTGTATTGGTCGCTAAGCAGCATGGCGCAGTAGATGACGACCGACCACCCGAGGCCGATGGCTACTGGCACGTGCGCTAGATTGACCAGGAAATTCGGGCTGTATGAATACGTGTGTGCCAGATAAGTGTTGCCGATCTCCAGTATCATCCCGAAGACGGCACAGCTGACCAGCTCGAAAATCCCGGTCCAATTGCGCTGAAATATCTTACGCACCACGATCAGGATGAAAAAGATGAATCCGCCGGCTTCGAATATAAGAAAATAATTCGGTGAGATATGCATGATATATCACCAACAGTATATCAAATTTTCAAAATACAGGATTACCATAAAAGAAAGTGTCCCTGCCTAGCTTGCGCCTGGCAGGGACAAAATGAAGAGTTTAGCCTAAAAATCCTAGGTGTCATTGCGGCCTTTTTTGGTCGCTCTAGAATATTTTGGCAAGATTACCACGAATTCAATCCTTCGGGACCGAGCTTGCGGTGCGCAGATTGCTCTGCGCTGGAATTTGCATAGGCTTGCGCCCGCGCTAGTTCCTCATCTTCGATGAATCGTGCTTTGGATCGCAATCCTTTCGGACTTTTGATCGTAAGCGGCATCCCTGAAACGTTTCGACGTCTCTTGCACGATCGCTCATGCATTTGAAATCTTGCGCTCCATTGATGGGGCATCGCACCCTACGTTTTCTGCAGTTGCTTACTTCACGGTGACAAGACTTGGTTCGAAGCTTTTAAGTTCTTCTGACATGTCTCTCCGCGTCGTCTGCAAAATCCGTATTTTGTAGGGAATTCACAAGCCTTCAGCTTCTTCCGTCGCTTGGGCCTGTCTCGTTCTTGAACTCCATGAAAAGAGCGATTGCGTCGCCACTTTTCCGTACCTTCTCACAAAGGACAACTGTGTACGAGCCTACTCCTATTTTGAGAATTGTCAATGGAAAGCTACAATACAAATTATTTCAGTACGATTGTCAAAAAATCTAATAATGATTAAGTGTTCGCATACTGAACGAGATTTGCGTTCCATGTAATATGTCCCAATGTCACACGGCTCGATAAGGTCGACGCATTAATATTTAATGAATAACAACAATCATGTCTGATAATACAAATAACAGTAACAAGGATAAGGTGAATACTGAAGATGCAGCGGCAAGACAGGCTAGAATGGATGCCGAAAAGCTTCTTGCGGATAAGGCCAAGGAATCGTCCAGCGACGCGCGGAAGTAGATAGAATGAGACGCCATTCATCGACAAAAGAGAAACCCGCCGACGAACCGAGCGGGTTTGCTCTTTGTTCGGGGGCGAGCGGATACCTACTGCTTCGTTTCTGCTATACTATCGTTTATGAAAATCATTCTCGGGTCGTCATCTCCAGGCAGAAAAAAGATTATGGAAGAACTTGGCTATGATTTTGAAGTAATGGTGCCAGATATAGATGAGAAGTCTATTCGTAGGAATACTCCACATGAGCTCGTCATGGCTATCGCTCAGGCAAAAGCCGATGCCCTCCTTACCAAGATCAAAGAGCCAGCTGTACTTATCGTCTCTGATCAAGTGGTCCTATTTGAGGGAAAAATTCGTGAAAAGCCAATTGATGAAAATGAAGCCCGTGAATATCTCTTAAGCTATGCACGTGGCCCCGCTGAGACTCTCGGTGCTGTCGTAGTCGTGAATACTAAGACCGATAAAAGAATGTCTGATTTCCAAACAGCAAAAATCTATTTCAAAAGATTGCCACTATCGGTGATCGAGGAACACATTAAAAGCGGCGCTTCTTTACGAGGTGCTGGCGGTTTCTTGATACACGATCCACTTTTAAGTTCATATATTGATCACATAGAAGGAACAATCGATAGCGCAAGTGGATTGTCAAAAGACGTAGTCAAACAATTACTGAAGAACATTCTTTGATCATGCAAGTTTATAACAACCCGAAATATTATGAGATAGCGTTTTCCTTCCGTGATATAACCAAGGAAGTTGATTTTATCGAACAAGTCATAGTGAAGGAGTCTAGAATCCCCGTAAAGTCTTTTCTCGAGATCGCTTCCGGTAATAGTCCCCATATGAAAGAATTATGCAGGCGAGGATATAGTTATATCGGACTTGAGCTCGGCAAACAAATGGTCGAGTATTCGCGTGAAATAATAAAGAGATCTGCTTTACTCGCTGAAATTGTTGAAGGAGATATGAATAAATTCTCATTACCGCAGTCAGTTGACTGTGTTTTGCTTTTTCTTGGTTCGTTTTATGTGAAAAGTGATGAAGAATTACATAGTCATCTTGACTCTGTGGCTAATACTGTTCGAAGCGGTGGTTTATATATCCTCGACGGTGCTGTCAGTTTTTACGAAGATGATATCAGGAGACAATCTTGGGAGATGGTTCGCGATAATATAAAGGTTATCACGACGTATGATCCAAAGTGGGTAAACAAAGCAGAGAATATATCCGAAGCTAGAATCACGCTCAATATCGATGATGCCGGTCTGAAAAAGAAAATTGAGCATTCGGAAATACGAAAACTTTATCCGATCGACGAATTTATGAGCAAAGCACGAGAGACTAGAAAATGGGAATTCGCAGATTCATTTAGTGATTTTGATATAGATAAGAATCCACATAAACAGGGAAGAAACATCGTTGTTTTGAGGAGGATATAATGATAAAAGTCTTCGTATAAAGCGTATCATGAGAAATTTGATATTGTGAAAC